>CAJVYT010000105.1 GCA_913009765.1 uncultured candidate division Zixibacteria bacterium | reverse complement strand
CATTGTAGATGTTGCAGACTACCAGCTGGTTCATCTTTCTTTTTTGATTGTTATTTCTTTTTTTTTCTTTTCGTTTTTTATTTTTTTTTTTCTCTTTTTTTTTTTTTTTCAAGCAGAAGACGGCATACGAGCTATATCAGTGTGACTGGAGTTCAGACGTGTGCTCTTCCGATCTTAAATGAGTCAGAGCCAACAACAAATTGCCCCGGAAGAATTTTGCCTTTTTCTAAAACGACCTGATGAGAACATCCGTCTGAGGATTCAAAAAATCCTTTAATCCCCTGCCGTTTTACAAACTCACGAATAAGTTTGTTTGTGTCGGGGTTGGAACTGTTTTTTTTATGATTAGACTGCATGAGTGAAATAGATATTTTATTCGGGTTCCATACTAAATCAGTTTTTGATGCCAAAAAAGAATTGAGAATGTTATTACTGTTTCCATTTGAAAGAACAATATCAGGTTCAATTTCATACTGTTGTCCGATTTCGATTGTTTCTGTATCAAGTTGTACAGCAATTGCTTTTTGAACTATTGTCTGTTTATTGTAAAGTGAAATTGTACCGGAATTGGGTTTTAATCCGGGGAAATTGAACTCCAACTGTTCTAACTTTAAAAATGCAGGTTTTTCTTTGATATGATATTTCCGACGCCAATTATAAAAAGCAGCTTTTGAAATACCTAATTCCAATCCGCATTTGTCGTCATCGCCAAACCGTTCCCATAGATTTAATATCTCTTTTTCAGAAAATTTTGGCTGAGAATGTTTTGCAACATTTTTTTTTCGACGCCAATAAGCAACTAAATATGCAGGAACACCGCCCAAACGTTCACCAATTTTTTCATCGGTTTTATATAAACGCTGCAGCTGAATTAACTCTGCTTTTGTTGGAATCTTTTTTCTTTTAGCCATTATATAAATCAAACTCTTTTTTTATTGCTTTATAAATCGGCTCAAGCGGAACCGAAATTACATCTGTCTTTCCAATGACCGGCATAAAATTTGTATCACCAATCCACCTGGGTACAACATGCATATGTAAATGCCCCGGTACACCGGCACCTGATGACCGACCAAGATTCATCCCCAAATTAAGAGAACTTGGCTTTAAAGTTTTTTTTATAATTCTAACAGTTTGCTGAGTTAATTTGATGAATTCTATCGATTCCGTCTCAGTAAGTTTTTCAATCTGACCGACATGACGGTTTGGAACTATCAAAGTATGTCCCGAGTTGTAAGGAAACTTATTTAAGATAACGATGCATTTTTCACCTCGATATACAATGAGGTTTTTTATAGAATCTTTTGCTTTGATTCTATTACAAAAAACACATCCTTTTTCTTTTTTCCCAAGGACAAATTTTGCTCTCCACGGTGCCCATATCATTTTTTCTGTCATGTGGATAACATAATAAAAAAAATAAAATTTATCAACTGCATATATGACAATATTTTACAAGCAGTCGTAAGTCGTTGTGAACCAAAGAATAGCCTATTTTGTTTGTATATTTGATTTTTCTCGTGTATAGCTATACTTATCCACATCTTTAACTGTCTATACGAAAGCAGATTAGTTATATTAAATCGTAAAATAACAGATTAAGGAGTCATATCTTTGAGTAAGAAAATATTAGTTGTAGGCGGTACTGGAATGCTCGGCAAACCGGTCGCAGAAAAGTTATCCACATCAGGTTTTGAGGTTACAGTGCTTTCCACAAATGTGGATAAAGCAAAAGAGAATCTTCCTGATTCTATTGCTGTTGAGTACGGCGATGTTACCAAGAGTGAATCTTTGAAAAAACCGATTGAGGGTAAAGATTTTGTGTATATAAATTTGAATGCAAAGTTGACTCCTGAGTTGTATGAAACAATCGAAATAGGCGGCTGTGATACAGTAGCAAAAATTTCAAAAGAGATGGGTGTTCAAAGAATCGGATATATCAGCGGGGCATCATCTCAAGGGGGAAAAAAAGGGATACTATATTTAGATGCCAAGGTAGAGGCTGAAAACAGAATTATCACATCAGGAGTACCTTACACAATTTTTCGGGCTTCATGGTTTTATGAGTCACTTCCCAAATTTATCCAGCAGGGCAAAGCAATAATTTTAGGTGATCAACCTAACCAATACAGATGGCTGGCAGCATCGGATTTTGCCGTTCAGGTTGTCGAAGCATTTTCAAACGAAAAAGCAGCCGACAAATGTTTTTATAATGGTGGTCCTGAAAAAATGACAATGAAAGAAGCATTGGTAAAATTTTGTACGGTTTGTTACCCTGATTTAAATCCTGAAAAAATGTCGTTTGGTATGGCAAAGATGTTTTCAAAACTTCCCGGGATGAAACCGCTTGAATTAGCAATTCCATTTTTTGAGTATTTTTCGACAAATGTTGAAAATATTGATTTGTCTGAAGCAGATACGATTCTTGGGAAAAACAATACAACAGTCGATGAGTGGTCTCGTCTGTATAAAAAGCAAATGACATAAGAGAATGTATGCGGATTACATATTGGTTTTTTGTGTTGGTTCTGTTGTTTTCACAAACAGTACTGGCATTTGATTCAGAACGGGCAGGTTTTGTTTTAAGCGGCGGAATTGGTTATGCACCGACGGCATATACCGAAATTTCAGGTTTCCAAAATTCGAGAGTCACAACCGAGGGAATTGCAGGTTCTTTGATTGCGGGGTATGGATACAATGAAAATACTCTTTTTCTGCTCATGCTTGAAGGATTCCAAACAAACACACATACAATAGTTTCCCCATCAGAGTCAATTATACAGGGGTTCTCAGGTGTTGGAGTACGTTTTTATTTCGATGATATAGGTTCGAGTTTTTTTATTTCAAGCTGTATAGGGCTTCAGCGTTATATAAATTCCAATAAATCAGAGTTTTTCCATGATGCCGGATTAGGATTTTTAATCGGAGGAGGCTATGAATTTACTGAAAACTTTCAATTACGTACCACTTTTTCAAATGGTCAGACAAAAGACTCTTTTAACTGGGATCATGTACAGTTGATAATAACTGTTTCGTTTATTCTCTATTAATATTTTTTGTTGAATAAAATCGTCTGAAAAGTTATGTACAGGTATGGAAAAACACCCGCTTCCCAGACTTGATATCAAAGTGGAAAATCTTCGGACCCATCTTTTACCGTTTTGCCGATTGTCTGCAGGTGAAATATGGCATGACCCTTTAAGTAAACATATTGTCGCCTGCGGTGATTCATCGGATAAACAATTCATCAATCAGATATTTAATAATTCACAGGCAGTATTGGCGGTGCATGATCCACCCTATAACTTGGTCATGTTTGAAAAGCAAACAGTAGATGAATTTATTTACTGGTGTGAAAAATGGGTTGAGAATAGTTACGACATTCTTTCTGAGAACTCGGCTCTATATATATGGCTGGGTGCCGATCAAAATGATAATTTCCAGCCGTTGCCGCAGTTTATGCTTATGATGGGGCAGACCGGTTTTAAATCGAGATCATTTATCACCATGCGGAACCAGCGGGGATATGGAACTCAAAAAAACTGGATGGCTGTCAGGCAGGAACTATTGTATTACACCAAAGGGAATCCCGACTATACAGTGCAGTACACCGACATCCCTAAAATTCTCAAAGGGTACTATAAAGAAGTAGACGGCAAAATAACTGACAATACCGCACGCTCTAAATCACCGACTATTCGTTCCGGCAATGTGTGGGTTGATATTCAGCAAGTTTTTTATCGGATGGAAGAAAATGTCAACGGTTGTTATGGACAGAAACCTCTCAAAGCTATTGAACGAATTATTGAAGCATCATCTAAAGAGAATGAACTTATAACCGATTTTTTTTCGCATTCTGGAACAACACTTGTAGCATCAGAGAGAACAAATCGCAGATGTATAACTATCGAGATTGACCCGATTTTTGCTGAAATATCTATCAGACGACTGGAGCATTTAAGAGAAACAGGCAAAGCAGGATGGCAGGCATCTAATCCGTTTGCACAAGAGTTGTCCAAATTAAATCAAAGTGAATTAAAAGCAATTGGTATTGCAGAGTAATGACACAAATAAGACCGCTTTATAATCAATTTGCTGAATATTATGATTTGCTTCACGTTAATAAAGACTATGCAGGTGAGGTAAAAGAACTTAAGAAAATAATCAAACGTTATAAAAAATCTGACGGTCGTGAATTACTTGATGTTGCTTGTGGAACAGGTCGGCATATCTTTTATTTTAAAAATTATTTTTCTTGTATGGGAATAGATTTTCATGAAAGTATGTTGAAAGTTGCCCGCAAAAAGATGAAAGATATTACTTTCAAACAAGCCGAAATGGAACTGTTTTCTATGCGAAAACGATTTGATATTATCACATGTTTGTATGGCGGAATATCTTATACACTGTCTGTCCGCAGTTTAAAAGATACACTTATAAATTTTGTGCATCATCTTAAACCGGGTGGTGTTATCATTATAGAACCGTATTTTACAGATACACAATTCAAACCCAATCGTCCTAAATTATCAACTATAGAGCATAAAAACATAAAAATAGCACGTCTCAGTTTATCACGCCGTAAAAGAAATCTTGCCTCTCGAAAAATGATAATGACAATAGTTGAAAAAGATAAAGGTGTTTTTTCTTTTGAAGATGAAAGAGATGTCGCACTATTTAGCACTGAACAGATTTTAACAAACATGAAACGTGTCGGACTAAAAGCAATTCGGATTAAAAATGGGATTACACAGGAGTTTGATTTGTATGTGGGTGTTAAAGAATGACCAAAAGACAATACATAATAAGTTTCGTAGGCAGCAATCTTTAGCATTTCCACCGACAATGGCGGAACCATTAAAGGGTTCCGCCCTACTATAGATGTTCTATACATAAGGGACTGTTGATAAAGTCCAAAATGTGTTTCAAGATTCTTTCCGCCTAGGCGGACTAAGGGTGACTTGAGACACATCAACTTATAATCTGTCATACTGAGCGGAGTCGAAGTATGTTCCTAAATAAAAGATTTTTCAACAAGCTCATATAAAACGGTTGAGTTTCTTTACATAAAAACTCAACCGCAAGAATAGAATATATTAGTAAATCAGCCAAAAGGTACTTCGGCATAACAACGGTATTACCGTTGCAGAAGAAGAAAACTATATGACGTCACTGTCATTTATATGCGTCCATGCAAATTTATTTTATAACTTATATGAACAATTCAAAACTTTTGGATGTACAAGACGATCAAAATCATCAATACCGACTCGAATAAGTTCTGTATGTGTACCGGAATTAAATACAATCTCCTCATCATCAATTAAACTTTCAGCAAAATAGACATCTATGCCGTACAAATTGCCAAACGGAGGCATCGCACCTGTTTCACATTCATCAAAAATATCCTTAAATTCTCTTTCTGCTGCCAGTGATACTTTTTTCACTCCTAAGGATGATGCCAGTAAATCAAAATCAAGTTTATGAGATGCCGGGAGAACTATCATCAAGAGCTTACTATTTGTTTTGACTATCACTGTTTTTGCAAGTTCTCTGCCGGGGATATGTGCCGATGATGCTATCTGTTGAGCGGTGTATGCTTTTGAATGATGAATAATCTGATATGGAATATGATTCTCATCCAAATACTGAACTAATTTTCTGGTAGGCATAACAAACTCCTTGAATAGAAGGTTCATTTTTCTCATCAAAAGTAAAATGTTTTTCAAAAGAGCTGCAAAATGAGATTATATTTTTATAAGAAGGCAGTCACCGATGATGTGTCTACATATATAATAACAGAATCAAAAAATCTGTCAAGGATAATCGAAACACGATTTCATTAGTTGAAAAAAGATATGCTGTAATGATCAAACTGATTTACGAGATATTGGTCAGGAAAGGGTTTCCGACCATGCAGATAAATAATGGCGGAACCTTTTAATGATTCCGCCATATTATTATTTAGTATTTTGGGAAAGACGTATTATTCTTTTGGAAAAGTAATCAAACCGACAGCGGCACCGGTTGGGTCGGCAATAATAGTAAATCTGCCGACATTTGGAATATCTTTTGGCGGACAAAGGACTTTACCGCCGAGACCTACAACTTTAGATGCTAAGTCATCAACATCTTCAACAGTAATATAACACATCCAATGAGGAGGAATATCGCCCATTTCTGGCATGCGAGCCATCATACCGCCGGCATCTTTCCCGTCAGTTTTAAACAAAGTGTAAGGCATATCACCGGGCATTGTTGCTTTTTCCCACCCAATTAGTGATGAATAAAAATCTCCTGCTTTGTTGGTGTCAGTTGTAACTAATTCATTCCAGCAAAAAGTGCCGTTTTTAGGTCGTTCGTTTGCCATTGCTTGCTCCTTAAAGATTTAATAGATTTATATTGTCTATTTATATGATTCTTATACGTTAATAAATTATATTTAGTTGCGAATGTATATCACATTTTACCAGAAATAGTAAAGCAGACCTGCCAAAGCTGTGAGAATCAAAGTTATTGTAAGAAGCATTTGGATAGATTTTTTGATTATAAAGAAAATAAGTGCAGCTGCTATAATACCTGTGATGCCGTGGCTGAGGGCGGTTTTGACAGATAAAAACACAAACGACATAAGCGATTCCGCCGCAGGTTGCACATACGAAAAATGAGCAATACCTGTAAGAGTTGTCATGGCAAGAGTGAGTAAAATAAATGCAGCTATTTTGAGTATCATAGTTATTCTTTGACCAACAGGACATTAACTGCTTTTGCAACAACCTTTACTGTGTCACCTTCTTTGATTCCAAGGGACTCAAGTGAATCTACGGTCATAACTGATGACATGAGAGAGTCAGCGGGAATTTCAAGTGTGACCTGACACATAATATCGCCTTTTTTGATTTTGGTTATTTTACCGACCAAATTGTTACGAGCACCTGTTTTCATTGTTTAATCCTTTTTTAGAGAGTTTATTTTGTCTTTTAATGTTTTCATGAAATTGTTTAGATCACCTGAAATTATATCATTTTCAGGTATCAAATATGCCATAGCAGAGTCGATGAAAACAAAAGCGTAATCATCAGTTATTTCTATATGTTCAATTTTAGAAATCTCAGTATCGTTTTGCCCCGATTCAATTGTATCGGTTAAAATATTTTCTTCAATTGTCAGTTCATGCTCACCGAACAGATTTTGATATTTTTCATCTTCAAATGAGGCTATGAATTTTTTTAAATATTTTTTTTTATGAAACGACGGAAGATAAATAAGCCAGCCAACTCCAAGTGCTGCCCACGCCATAAGCAAATCATCGGTAGTCCCAAAATATTTTATAATTGCTGCAAAAATAATTAACATCGGAACAGAAAAATAATAGGTTTTTTTGAGATGTGCTTTTACTGTCGGTGATTTTTCATAAACCAGTTTACCGTATGCAGATATATCATGAATAGAGGCGTTGTATGATATTTTCATCTATTACTCAGAAAGATATTTAAGTTCAATATTGTCGTTATCAATTTTTACATACGAAAAATTATTTATAAAATCACCGGTGTTAATATATACACCGCTTTCAAATTCTTTATAGACTGGAAGATGCAGATGTCCGATTGCGACAAAATCAAATCCTTCTTGCAATTTTCTTTCGGCGTAGTTTTCATAGTCTAATTTAAAATGATGGTCTCGCCTTGCCGTGTATTCTCGTGAAGACCCTGAAACCGATTTTGCCAAAGAGATTGCTAAGTCGGGGGGAAGCTGCCGATAGAGCCAGATATTTAATCTGTTACGCAGAATCTTTTTTAAGAAATGGTATCCTTTATCGGCAGGAGAAAGTCCGTCACCGTGAATAAGATGCAGTGTAAGGTTTTCATAAGTGAAATCTAAACAGTCCTTATGCATGTTAATATGCATTTGAGTTGCAAAGAAATCGTGCATCCAAAAATCATGGTTACCGCTGACATAGTCAATCTTGATTCCACGTTCTATCAAATCATAGAGCATGTATAAAACTTTAAATTGGTCTTTTGGCATAGCCTGTTTATACTCAAACCAAAAATCAAAAAGGTCACCCAGTATTACCAATCGGTCGCCGTCTTTTTTTACCATTTCAAAAAGCTCTGCGATTTTTTTTTGTTTGAGCAGCTCTTTTTCCTTTGGTCCCGAACCGAGATGAGCATCTGAGAAAATATACAACGCCATAGATATATGCCTTTTATAAAAAAAGTATCTGCTAAGATACCTTTTCTATCTTTTCAGTCAGTGAATCGTAAAATGCTTTTGTCATCAGTGCAATCGGTACATCAATTGTGTTGTTGATAGTTAATGTATCTCCTCCGACAGTTCCAATACGTTTACAGGTAACGTGAGCGTTTTTAAAATGATGAGATAGTTTGTCAGCATTTTCTTTAGAGCAACTGATTACTACCCGTGAAAGAGACTCTCCAAATAAAATGGCATCGGTGCGGATAGTATCATCAAGAGTTATAGCAGCACCCATTTTATTATCTAAATCTGAAACACAACACTCGGCAATTGTAGTGGCAAGTCCGCCTTCAGAGCAGTCATGTGCTGATTTTATATAACCATTTTGTATTGCTTTAAGTAACGTATCCTGCATTTTTTTCTCTTTGTCTAAATCAAGTTCGGGAACATCACCTTTGGTGACATTGTAGATAGTATGCAGATATTCCGATGCTCCTAACTCTTCTTTATTTTCACCAAGCAAAAAGACAGCATCGCCGTCATCTTTAAACCATTGGGTAGTGATATGGTCAGTATGTTCTATTAAGCCAATCATACCGATAGTCGGAGTAGGAAATACAGCTCTATTAGGGTCTTCATTATAAAATGAAACATTACCGCCGGTGACAGGTGTGTTAAAAATACGGCAGGCATCGCCCATGCCTCCGATAGCTTCTTTGAAGCCGTAATAAATTTCAGGTTTATATGGATTGCCAAAATTAAGACAATTTGTAATTGCCAAAGGTTTACCACCTGAACAAACGATGTTACGAGCAGCCTCGGTAACAGCAGCTTGTCCGCCGCGGCGAGGATTAACATAGCAGAAACGGGCATTGCAGTCTGTCGTCATTGCTAATGCTTTATCCGTTTTGCGGAGACGCAGAACAGCGGCATCAGACCCAGGACCAACAGCAGTGTTGGTGCGAACCATTGAATCATACTGGTCATAGACCCATTGTTTGCGGCAGATATTCGGCGAGGCAAGCATTGTCAGAAGAGTTTCATTCCAGTCGCGGTCAAGTGAGTAATCATCTAAATTTATTTTTTTAACTTTATCAATATAGTCAGGGCGTTTTGTTTCTCTGGTATAGACAGGAGCTCCACCGCCTAAGACTAAACAGTCAGATGGAATCTGCGAAACTATCTCACCATTGAGCTTTACGGTAAATAATTTATCTTCAGTTACTTTGCCGACAACTTTGGAGTCAAGACCCCATTTATCGAACACTTCGGTGACAGCATCAGTCATGCCTTTTTTAACACAGACAAGCATCCGTTCTTGCGATTCTGAAAGAAGGATTTCATAAGGTGTCATTTTTTCTTCTCGAACAGGAACATCTTCAATATTTATTTCAATCCCCGATTCACCTTTGGCAGACATCTCAGAAGATGAACATGTAATGCCGGCAGCACCCATATCCTGGATACCGATAATTAAATCTTTTTTGATAATTTCAAGAGTTGCTTCAACCAATAGTTTTTCTGTAAATGGGTCACCGACTTGTACCGATGAACGTTTTGATTCAGATTCTTCTGATAAGTCTTCAGAGGCAAAAGTGGCACCATGGATACCGTCGCGTCCTGTTTTTGAGCCGACAATCATTATAGGGTTGCCGGTACCTTCAGCAGTTGCCGAGGTTATTTTTTCAGTTTCCATAATTCCGACAGCCATAGCATTGATAAGCGGATTACCGGTATAGCAGTCATCAAAATAAACTTCACCGCCAACAGTCGGCACACCAAACGCATTGCCATAGTCACCGATACCCCGCACGACACCATCAACTAAATACCGCACTCTTGGATTATCCGGCGAGCCGAACCTGAGAGAATTAAGGGCGGCAATCGGTCTTGCTCCCATAGTAAAAATATCGCGTAAAATTCCGCCGACTCCGGTTGCGGCACCTTGGTATGGTTCAACAGCCGAGGGATGGTTGTGTGATTCAATTTTGAAAACAATCGCCATACCGTCGCCGATATCAACAGCTCCGGCATTTTCCTCACCTGCCTTGGCGAGCAAATTATCACCGTCACGAGGGAGAGTTTTGATAAGTGAGATAGAATTTTTGTATGAACAGTGTTCTGACCACATGACTGAGAAAATTCCCAGTTCGGTGTAATTAGGTTCACGTCCTAAAATCTCTTTGATTTTTTCATGCTCTTCAGTGTTAAGTCCATGCGATTTAACCAGTTCAGGGGTGACTTCGGGTTGGGGGTGTTGTTGAGACATTGTCTCTCCTATATTTTTTAAAATATATATTTCAAAACTACAATAAGAAATGAATATAGGGGTGAAACTATATATGGTCAACAGTGAAGTATGGGAAAAAAATTGAAAGAAAGTATAAAAAAAGCAGGCATTAAGCCTGCTTTTAGCAAAGTTTAGTTATCCCACAGGTGGAGGACCGCTGTTGAACATATAACTTATAAGATAGACTAAATCTGAAACATTAATTTTAGAATCTCCGTTCATATCGGCTGACATCAGAGGTGTCGGTGGAGTACCACTTGAGAACATATACGCTATAAAAAAGACTAAATCGGAAATGTTGGTAGAGCAGTCACTGTTAAAATCAGCAGGTACATTGGAAGTGTAATCTAATATAACCATGCATTCATTTGTCCAACAAGGACAACCACTACCATATGTTTCTATCCTGAGATTCTCATAAGTCCCTAATTTATTGGGGGGGATGTTATAAGACCAGTCTCCTGTCACAGAGTCGATTGTACCAGGTCCATCAATTATTGAAAATAGAATATTGCCAGGAGGAATATTGAGTGGATCGTCAGCTTCAAATTGGTATGAAATTGTAGAACAATCAGTACTTCTGAGAGTATCTACACAGTTAGTAAAAACTGCTCCGATACATGCAGGACACATCGCAGTAAAACATTGTTGTCCTGACCAAGTAGGAAAGATATCTCCACTTGCAGTTGCCCAAATCCATTGACCTGTAACACCATAAAATGAAGAATCAATACAAAGAGTTTCTCCATCGACTACTCCTCCGGTTATAAGCTTTAAAGCAATATCATTAAAACCATCATATAATCCGGTACCTGTTAAAGCAACACCAATAATTCCAAGAGTATCAGCACCGATACCATCTGCACTATACACATCACCCTGAAAAGTGAAGTCAAATAAACTAAAAAGTTCTGTGTTAACGATTTCTCCGTTGAGCGGTGTAAAAGGCGTTCCTCCTGTCGTCCAAACTCTAAATCCGTTAGATATACTTCTTATATCCATACCCGAATTATTGATATAGCGAATACCAAAGGTAACTTCTTAGATCGGAAGAGCGTCGTGTAGGGAAAGAGTGTAGATCTCGGTGGT
>CAJVYT010000104.1 GCA_913009765.1 uncultured candidate division Zixibacteria bacterium | reverse complement strand
TCTGAAGGACTAACGGGTTAATTCAAAGAAGTTTAACGAAGTATATGGGAAACCTCATAAAGCCCGCAGGGAAGTCAAATAAAGGGCAATCTTCAGGAAATTAAAATTCTCAAACTAACCGGTTAGTCCCTCAAATTTTAATTTCTAAATCTCACCCTTTCTTTGACTTCTGTGGATATGCTTATTGTGCAGTGGTCTCATTATCCCTTTTCTCATTTTTCGGCAGTTCTTTTTCAAATATCTCCCACAGATTTATCTCTATATTAAAAATTTTCAGCTTGAGCGTTTCATCCCAGTTGAATCGTTCAGGAATGCCATATTTGCTATTTTCTAAAACATATCTTTCCATCATTTCAAGGTCTGGGAAGATTATAATGTATTCTTTTACTCCAAACTTTTCATAGAGGTCTTTTTTGATTTTTGTATCTTTGTAGGCTGTAGAGGGAGAGATTATTTCTATAATTAAATCGGGAGCTCCATGGATATTGTCTTCTGTAATTTTATCTTTATTGCATACAATAAAGATATCCGGCTGGACAATATTAAAGTCGTCAAATACAACATCGGTGGGAGCGCTGAATAAATCGCATTCTTTTAGTTTGTTTCTATTGAGAATGAAGTTCTCTATCGTTTTTATGCTGATTTTTTGATGCTTTACCTTCGGCGCAGGGCTCATATTATAGGCTTCTCCGTCTATAATCTCCCACCTTTGGTCATCAGACCATTTGAGATAATCATTATAATCGAATTTTCTGTTGGTCTGATGTGTAATCGGCATTTTACCTCCACTTCAAAGATAGAATAATGACCCCCTGCGTAAACCTTGATTATAGCGTCAAAGCTAATATTTTGCAACTTTTCGGGGATTTTGATACAGGGTTAGATATCGACAGGTTGTTGATAAAGCCTTAATTGTTAATCCTGAAATCAAAAGGCATGTTGTAACGCCTTTATTATCAACGCTTCTTGAGATTGCTTCGTCAGTTAATTCCTTGCAATAACATTTTTCAACAACCTGCAAAAACACGATTTCGAGATGTCGGTCTTGCTTGTTACTCTTTAAAGATTCTTCCTTACTTTTTGGTCGTTCAAAAGGCAAGGAAGGAAAAGAGTATTTGAGAGTACCGCATATCCTTCGAGTGTTCGCAACGAAAGAGAAAACCGTTGCAGCATTATTCTTTCCTGTTGTTATTGCGAGGAACAAAGTGACCTGTCTGCGTACTACGCACAGGCAGGATGCCTATGATACATAAAAAACTGAGATTGCTTCACTGCGCTCGCAATGACGAAGAGGAAAGCACTGCGACTTCATTATCTTTTTTGTTATTATTGTAAAAAATGGAGTGGCATACCTGCCGTATTTGACCTGTTCATAAATTATCATATAATGGCTTGATGAGTAAAGAATTGATATATAGGCGTTTTGGTAAGATAGAGGAATTTATCAAAAGATGCCCGAAGGATTCTCGAAAATGGGAAAATATAGCCGGCAGTATCCGGTCGCCTGAGGGCACTATCGTTTTGGACCGAGAAGATGACAAGCGTGTAGAAGCGCTTAATTGTTCTGTTAATGATATTGTTGTCGTATATGGTTTTGGAACAGGCAAAACGATAAAAGCTATACTTGATCGTTATAAAAAAGCCGTTGTTGTCGCAATCGAAACTATTCCTGAGGTGATTAGAGCTGCAGTTGAGGAGGGCGGAGATCTTTTTCTTAACCCCCGATTCTTTATTGCTGCGGGTGATATTGGCGAGATCAAAAATCAGATAGATGCCTATCTGTCCATTTTCGGCAGCAGGATGATATGGGGCGATCTGAGACAGCTTATTCTTGAAGGTTATTCTGAGCCGCATTTTCCGCTGGCTGATCTAAAGGCGCATCTAATGAGAACCACGGCGCCGATATTGGTAAACACAAACACCTTGCTGCTTTCATCCGAGAGAATTTCTGAGAATTATATTAAAAGTGCGCCAAAGATGGCAGTCTCACAATCTGTTCTGAAATTGAAAAACAGGTATAAGGGAAAGCCTGCGATTGCGGTGGCATCCGGTCCATCGCTGAATGAAACCATTGAGGATATAAAAGCGGCGCAGGGCAGGGCAATTATCATTGCAGCGGATTCGGCGATTTCCATACTGAAAGCCAGCGGCATTGTCCCGGATTATGTATGCAGCGTGGATTATACGCAGCCAAATCTCATTAAATTCAGATCAATTTTGAAAGAAGGCAAGATAAATCGTGAGCTTTCTCTAATAACTATTCCGGATGTCTATCACAGCATTTCATATTTGTTCGAGGATTGCTATTATGTACCTAAAAAAAGTTTCTTTTATTCATTAGATAAGGACATGATTGATTCGATGAATATTCCTATGAATGCAGTGAGTCATCTATCACTTAGTTTTGCCGCTTTGCTTGGTGCAGATCCGATTATTATGACAGGATATGACTGGTCATATCCAGGCGGTGTCGATCACGCGGCAGGAGCAGAAATGGAAAATGTTGTAAATTACAGCGATATAATGGTAGAGTCAAATTCAGGCGATAAAGTTATGACAGATTCCAACCTTTTATCGGGATTGAAAGTAACGGAGACGATAGTTAGTCATAACAGCGACAGGTCGTTTATCAATACATCCCGAACAGGTGCCAAAATTTTCGGAACAGAAATTATGACTATGAAGGAGACGACGGATAAATTCTGCAGCGGTTTTATAGAAAGGCATGCTGTGGATGTAAAGGCCGAAGATCGCACAAAACGGTATGATGATGTTATTTCGATTACAGAAAGAATTATAAGGCGGCTTAACTATTTTGTGAGACAATCCGAAAAAGGTCTCAGGCTTAACAAAAGATCGCTGCAGAATCTGAAGAATGAATCTGCAATAAGATCGTTTGTCAATGAGTCCAACAAAATCAACAACAAAATTACCGATGATCCGGTGTTCAAAAACATTTTGTCGCAGCATTATTTCAAGCGATATTACGAGTTTTTCAAAAAAGAGTTCGATGTAGAAGACCAGAGCCTGAGGGAGCGCATCAATCGATCCGATGAGTATTTCAATTTGATAAAATCGGCGTCTGTCTCACTTTTGCCTTCGATAAAAAAGATGAAAAGGGCTCTTGAATATTATAGGGCGCTGCCTTCTGTAAATAAAAAATCACTTAGAGATATGATGGCGCTTATGTATGAATATGGAGATATCTACGGCGCCAAATCTATTCTTGATCGTCTGATTGAAACCGATTCTGAAAATGCAGAGCTTTACTATCTAAGGGCAAAAATCTGTTCGCCTAATCAGTTTCTGCATAGGACAGTTATGGCAGATTATAAAAAGGCGAAAGAACTTGGAATTAACGATGCGGCATTTTATGATGATTACAAGCAGGAGGAATATAGAGTTCCTGCGCTTTGTCATCTTGCGGACGCCGCTATAAAAAGAGACAATACAAAAGAGGCCAGACGTGCCCTTCAAATGGCGATTGACTGCGAGCCTGAGAACAACGCAGTAAAAGAAATGCTGCACAAGGTAATCAACATAGAAAGGAACATGAGGTTGTCAAAAGAACAGAATGCGGCCATCGAAACCGCCCAAAAAGATAATGAATATTTATCAAAAAAGACGCAGATAGAGAAAATTATAAAAGAACAAAGAGTTGAAGATGCGATTCTCATGTTAAATGAACTAATTGAAAGATATCCGAAAGTAGTAAGCAATCTGTTCCTTTTGGGCTCGATCTATCTTGACAAAAAGAGATATAGTTTGTCGGAGAAATGGCTGAAAAAGGCGTGGGAGCTTGCCCCATTTAATCCAATGATTGCCGTGGCACTCGGAAAACTTTATTGGGAAACCGATGATTATGCCGGAGCCGACCGATTTTTCAAAAATGCCATCGCCCTGAAACCGGATCTGACTGAGCTGTATGACAAACTTGGCGATATAGCGTATGAAGGCGAGCAATATACGGAAGCTATGGAGTATTACAATAACTTTTTGAAACAGAGCGGCAACCTTGAGGCGGCAAAAAAGATAGCACTTTGTTATAAAGCAATGAACAATATTGAAGCGTATGAACTGCTGATGAAAAAGATTGGTGAGAAAAAGTTTTGATGATCAGACATTTTGCCGCGTATATAATCTATGTAAGGGTGCAAGAGACTTTCTTTCCGCAGGAGTAACTAAAGAGATTGTTAAACTACGCTTGCAGCGACAAAACGAGTACATAGGATTGAAGTAAATGATGGGGGATGAGAATGATTGATAGCGAGAGACATCGTTTTGAAGTAATGTTGGAGCAGATTATTCACGAGGTGAAAACCGTATCTGAAGGATACAACGTACTTGACGAAAAAATAGAGCGCTTCCATAAAGAGGCAAAGGAAGATCACCGCTTGTCGATGGACTTGATCAAGTATTCCAATGAGGAATTAAAGAGAGAGATTCGGGGGGTGCGTGAGGAGCTGACAAAGGAGATTCAAAAGGTTGATGAGAATTCCAAAAAACGGGATACTGCTCTAATGACGGAGATTCAAAAGGTTGATGAGAATTCCAAAAAACGGGATACTGCTCTAATGACGGAAATGCGTTCTTTTGGTGAAAAAGTAGACGGGCATGAGGCTCGTATTTCGGAATTGGAAACAAAGGTCGCTTAATTTTGGTAAAGAGATACAAGGTTGAAGGATAGCCTCAGAGTTTCTTAAGGTAGTGTATCAAGTGTATAACTTTGCGAAGGTGGGAATTTCAAACAAACAAACGGCGTATTATTCAAATGACTTTCTACAAACTAAACGGGGATTAAATTAAAATGTTTAATAATAGAACGATATTGGTAACAGGCGGATCAGGTTCATTCGGCAGGGCGTTCATAAAAGATGTGCTCAGAAGATATACGCCCAAGAAAGTTATTGTTTACAGCAGAGGCGAGCTAAAGCAGTTTGAGATGCAGCAATCTGAAGAATTCAACAAATATGCCAAGACGATGCGGTATTTTATAGGCAATGTCAGGGATTATGTACGACTTAAATTTGCGATGGAAAATGTAGATTATGTTGTTCATGCAGCCGCAATAAAACAGGTGCCTGCCGCTGAATATAATCCGTTTGAAGCAGTCAAAACAAATGTAATAGGCGGACAGAATGTTATTGATGCGGCACTGCATTCGGGTGTTAAGAAAGTAATTGCATTATCCACAGATAAAGCTGCAGCGCCGATAAACCTGTACGGAGCAACAAAACTTACATCAGATAAGCTGTTTATTGCTGCCAATAATTACAGAGGAACCCGCGACATCAGCTTTTCGGTTGTCCGCTATGGCAATGTAATGGGAAGCAGCGGATCTGTAATACCGTTTTTTCTGAATAAAAGATCAACCGGTTCGCTGCCGATAACCGACAGCAGGATGACACGATTTAATATAACTTTGCAGGAAAGCGTAGATTTTGTATTGAAAAATTTTGAAAGAATGCTGGGCGGTGAGCTGTTTGTACCTAAAATTCCCTCATACAGAATAGTAGATGTGGCAAAGGCTATCGCGCCTGAAGCAAAGTTGGATATGGTCGGCATTCGTCCGGGAGAAAAACTTCATGAGGAGATGATTACTGTCAATGATGCGATAAATACGGTAGAGTTTGATGATTATTTTGTTATATTGCCATCGCAGCAGCTTCGTAATAATAAGATCAGCGGAGGTAAATCCTGTGAATATGGATTCAGTTATAACAGCGGCAATAACAGCAACTTTCTGAGCGTTGATGAAATTCGTGAACTTGTAATTAAGAATGTAAAAGGAGCTGCTGAAATCTTAAATGCATAATAAAATCTATTCTTATGGCAGACAAACCATAGATGACGATGACATTAAAGCTGTTGTCGATGTACTGAAAAGTGATTGGCTGACGCAAGGTTTATATATAGATAAATTTGAAAATGACCTGTGCGTAAAATTCGGATCATCTTTTTGTACTGTTGTTTCGAGCGGAACAGCGGCACTCCATCTTACCGGTTTGGCGCTTGGCTGGAAAGAGGGAGATATAGTCTTGACGACTCCAATAACCTTTCTTTCAACTGCAAATGCCATTCTTTATGCAGGTGCAACGCCGGATTTTGTTGATATTGACGAGGCAACCTATACGCTTGATATAGACAAGTTAGAAAAAAAGATTGAGTACTATCATGGTAAAGGCAGAAAAATTAAAGCGGTTATTGCCGTTGATTATGCAGGGCATCCCTGCGACTGGAAAGCTTTGCGGCAGTTGGCAGATAAAAATGATTTCCAGCTTGTCAACGACAACTGTCATGCGGCCGGAGCCGAATATTACGGTGACGCAAAATATGCCGCAAAATATGCCGATGCTGTGGTCATGAGCTTTCATCCGGTAAAAATAATCACAACCGGAGAGGGCGGTGCAGTTCTGACAAATAATAAAGAAATTGATGAAAAAATTAGATTACTTAGAACTCACGGTATTGTAAAGGATAATTCAAAATTCAAAATTCAAAATTCAAAATTATTAGGTCCCTGGTATTATGAAATGCAGGAATTGGGATTTAATTACAGAATTACAGATTTTCAATGCGCGCTTGGCATCTCTCAATTAGAAAAGCTGGATCGGTTTGTGCGCAGGAGAAGAGAGATTGCCGAGTTTTATGATAAAAAATTTGAGAATGACGGTAGATTTATTATTCCAAAAGTAAGTAATAATGTAAAACATGCATATCACCTTTATCCTCTGCAGATAAGATTTGATCAAATAGGCGTTGATAAGAAAAAGTATTTTTCGAAATTAAAAGCAAACCGAATAATCGGTCAGGTTCATTATATTCCGATTCATCTTCAGCCGTATTATAGGAAAAGATTTGGATTTAAATACGGTGATTTTCCGGTAGCGGAGAAATTTTATGAGCAGGAAATTTCGATACCGCTGTATCCGCTTCTTACTGAAGATGATTTGGAATATATTGTTGATGAATTTTGGGGTCAGGTCTAAATTTTCCAGTTTCACTTGACTTATTTTCCGAAAAATATACACTTGGTTCACTTAAAGACGGACGGGGGTGGAGATGGCGCGGCCTTTACGCGTACAGTTTGAAAATGCTTTTTATCACATTATGGCAAGAGGGCAGAGAAAAGAACCTATAGTTTATGACGATAAGGACAAAAAGGAATTTTTCAGCCGTCTCAAAAGCACAATTGAAAAATATAATCTCAATATTCATGCCTTTGTGCTTATGAATAACCATTATCACCTTTTGGCGCAAACTCCCAACGCCAATCTTTCTGATTCAATGCACTATTTGAACAGCAGCTACAGCAGTTATTTTAAAAACAGACATAAACTTGTAGGATCCGTTTTTCAGGGCAGATATAAAGCCATAGTCGTTGATAAAGATAGCTATTTTCTCACCTTAACAGCATATATTCATCTAAATCCACTCAGAGCTCAATTGGTTGAGCGACCTGAAGATTATGAATGGAGCAGCTATCAATATTATATAGGCAGAAAATCTGCTCCGCAATTTTTATTCACGGATGAACTCGAACATAACTTCAGTAAAACTGAATATAAAAACTTTATCGAGGATATATTGAACAAAGAACGAATATTCGATCGGAAAGAAATCTACGGTACAAACTCCCTGCTCGGCGGAGAATCTTTTAAGACAAAAATTATAAAGTTGATCAAAGAACATGGAAATATAGAAAAGGATTATGAAGTTTCCGACTACCGTAGATTGAAACAAATTGATAAAGAAAAAATTATTGATATTATTGAAAAAACCTTCGATCTGACGAGAAAAGAAATTTTTTCCAAAAAAAGAGGCAATTTTTACAGAAAATTGGCTATTTACGGGTTAAAAAGATATACTGGGTTAAAACTGAAGGAGATAGGACTGTTGAGCGATTCGAATTACCATGCGGTTTCTTCTGCTTATTATGCATTTTTAAACGAAATTCAGCAAAAAAGAGAAATTCGGAAGATGATTGAAGAATTTGACAAAAAAATTGGAAATTAGGGAGGGAGGATGAAACTGGAAAATTTAGACCTGACCCCAAAGGGAATCTGAAGGATGGACGTAGAATTTGTAGCGGAAGTTTCAAGTAATCATAATGGTGATTTAAATAGATGTTTGCAGTTTGTAAAAAAAGCCGAAGAATGTGGATGCGGCGGTATCAAGTTTCAATTATTCAAGATAGATGAACTATTTTCAAACGAGGCTCAAAGGTTTAATCCTGAGATTGAAAAAAGAAGAGATTGGGAGCTGCCTGTCGAATTTTTGCCTGAAATTTCGAAAAAATGCAAAGAGCTTGATATAAAATTTATCTGCACTCCGTTTTATATTGATGCTGTAGATAAACTTGAGCCTTTTGTTGATGCTTATAAGATTGCCTCTTATGAATTATTGTGGCACGATCTGTTTAAGAAATGTGCCCAAACGGGAAAGCCCGTTATCATTTCAACCGGAATGGCAACAATGGATGAAGTACAAAAATCTGTTGATGTTTTGGCTTATAACGGCTGCAGAGACATAACGGTTTTGCAGTGTACTTCAGGTTATCCTACGCCTACGGATCAATGTAATCTGTCGGCTATCGAGACAATGAGAAAATCTATAAGAATAAAAAGTGACGTCAATTTGGTGTTTGGCTGGTCTGATCATTCGGTTAATGAAGCTGTGATATTGAGGGCAATTTATCGGTGGGATGCAAAGATGGTGGAATTTCATTTTGATTTAGACGGCAAGGGGGCTGAGTTTGGAGGAGGACATTGCTGGCTGCCCGATAGAGCATCGAGGCTTATAAAGATGGTCAACGATGGCTTTTTCTCAGATGGAAACGGTAAAAAAGAGCCTCAAAAAGTTGAACTTGAAGAGAGAAACTGGAGGGCCGATCCTTCTGACGGTTTAAGACCGCTTAGGAAAATAAGAGAAAAACTGTTTAGATAAAAAAATGAATACAAGATATATGGTAGCCACTATAAAACCGTGGAATATAAAAATTTATAGTGAGATAATAAAATATTATCCTGGTAAATGGTATTTGATAACCAATGAAGATGATTTAACTCTGGAAAGAGTAAAATTCATCAATCCAAAATATATCTTTTTCCCCCATTGGAGCAATATTGTACCAAAAGAAATATTGAACCTGACAACATGTATCTGCTTTCATGAAACAGATTTACCATTTGGAAAAGGCGGAAGCCCTTTGCAAAATTTGATATCCCGTGGATATAAGGAAACTGTAATAAGCGCAATAAAAATGATCGAAAAGTTAGATGCTGGCCCTATCTATTTAAAGGAATCATTACATCTTGAGGGTTTGGCAGAAGAAATCTTTATACGAGCGGCATATACAATAGCGCAAATGATCAAAAGAATTGTAACAGAAAATCCAAAACCTCAAGAGCAGACAGACAAGGTGACCATATTTAAAAGGAGAACTCCAGATCAAAGCAGAATAACAGGCGATATCGACAAGTTGTATAAATTATTTGACCATATTAGAATGTTGGATGCAGACGGATATCCAAAAGCTTTCATAGAGATTAACGGATTTAGGTATGAATTTTCCAGGCCAGCATTAAAAACAGATGGGATAATAGCTGATGTATGCATTACAAAAATAGAGGATAAAGCGGGGGAGTGAAATAGTGATTGACCTAAAACAGTATAAAAGGGTATTAGCATTTTTTGCGCATCCAGATGACGAAACTTTAGCAGCAGGTGCAACTATAAAGAAAATGACCTCTTTGGGCGTAGAAGTTCATATAGCAATTCCCGCTACAGGAATACACAGCAGGCGTAATATTGAGACAAAAGATGAAAGAAACAGTGATTTGCTTGCATTGCGTAAAGACTGCGAAAAAGCTATGGCAATTTTAGGAGTCGATAACGACAATATTTATCTGGGCAATTTTCCTGATAATGAAATGGATAAATATACATTATTGAAACTTATACATTGGTTGGAAAAAATTCTTGGGAAGGTAAAGCCGGATCTGATTCTTACACACCATAGGTATTGCACAAATATAGATCATCGATATTGCCATGAAGCTGCAGTAGTTGCAACAAGACCAAGCACGGATAGGCATATTCCAATATTCTGCGGAGAAGTACCAAGCAGCACCGGCTATTTAAAGCCTGTTCAATGGGAACCGAATCTGCATATAGAAGTAACAGAAGTTGAGGTGAAAGCTAAAATTGATGCTATGAAAACATATGCGGGAGAAGCAAGACCTGACCCTCACCCCCGTTCAAATGAGGTACTAAAGGCCTTAGCCAAAGTAAGAGGTTCTGAATCAGGCTTTTACTTTGCAGAAGCATTCATGGTACAAAGGATATTTGGATGAATAACATAATAAAAGTTATAGATAAGATAATTTTATCTAAAAAAGAACATGGCAAATATAAGGCATTTCCTACGATTGTGAAGATTGACGATGAGATAGTTGCGGCGTATAGAGAAGGGTTATTAGATTCGGCAAAGCCGCATGGCAGCAACGGCTGCGTAAAGATTTTGAAAAGCAGGGATTTAAGCAGATGGGATGAGACTGAAACTCCATTTTGCGACAACGAGCTTGATGCTGTTATCTCGAGACCGTTTGGCGATTATCTGTTTTTGGCTACAAGAAGCTATGAATACAGGAAAAGAAACGATGTTTATATCAGTAAATTTAAAGCTGATGAATTGCCGACAAAAAGAACTTTAATCAAGTTTGATAATGCCGATTTTACTATGTTTGGGCATATAATAGAAAATGACGGTGTGCTGACAGCACCTGCTTATGGAATTTGTGATGGAATTGACTCGCCTATACTGCTTTCCTCCGATAATTTCGGGCAAACATGGAATATAAAGAGCCTTATAACACCCAAGGGACATAAACCTGTTTTAAACGAAACATCCATAGTAATGCTTGATGATAAATTTCTGGCTATTATGAGGTCTCAAGAACCGTCCTATAATCTTTATTGTGCATTTAGCGAGGATTTAATCAATTGGAGTAAGCCGAAGAATTTAGGTATTTCAGGGCATGCGCCAATGATTGGAAAGTTAGATGACGGGCGGATTGTCTTTGTGTTTAGAGACTTAAACGACAGTTTTCCGGGTGTGGGTTTGGCTATAAGCAAAGACGGACTGAAATGGGACAGATTCAACATTTGTCATTATACCGGCAATCTGTACAATGGAGGATATGCCGACTTTGTAGAAATTGAACCGAATGTTTTGTTTATTGTTTATTATACCTGTGATGAGGACAACGAACCGTGGATAGAGGGCAAGGTGATAAAGATATGAATATAACAGCTTTCATAGTAGCGAGACTCTCGTCGTCAAGACTGCCAAAAAAACAACTTAAAAAGATAGGAAATAAAAGACTCATTGATTGGACTATAGAAAATGTTAAAAAGAGCAGATACGTAGATAAAATAGTTATTGCAACGACAGATGACGAAGAAAACAGGCCGTTTGTTGATAGATCGGAAGAGCGTCGTGTAGGGAAAGAGTGTAGATCTCGGTGGTCGCCGTATCATTAAAAAAAAAAAAAAAAAGAAGAACACAAAAAAAAAAAAAAAAGAGAAGACAAATAAAA
>CAJVYT010000103.1 GCA_913009765.1 uncultured candidate division Zixibacteria bacterium | reverse complement strand
TTTTTAATGATACGGCGACCACCGAGATCTACACTCTTTCCCTACACGACGCTCTTCCGATCTTCTAACCTTTGCACAGAGTTCGGGATAGCGTTCAATGCTTCTGAAATATCTGCCCATATAAGTCCAGTAAAGGTAGTCATCGTTCCCAGCTCTATTCCAGACCGCAAATTCCTCTCCATGTTTAAACTGAAACCCAGGCCAGATATTACAAGTTTCGATATCAGATGGATTTAGATTGAATCCAGTAAAATCAATAACACCATCAAGCTTGCCTAGATATATAGATTCATATGACCCATCTTCAACTTCACGCTTAGTTATGACTTCACTATAAGGTGTTATCTTTATTATTCCCCTTGAATCCCACTTATGTTCTATCATCGCAGGAATGAGCCCATCAGGTAACGATTCTGAACAGTGGAGTGTATCAAATCTTGTCCAGCAAAAGTTGAGTCGGTCATCAACTTTTTTAACCGAATACTGAGAACCTCTGTATGGAAGTGGCCACTTGCCACCTTCTTGGATTTCGATAAGTTCCCCATCAACCGCAGGAACTGTTGTAGATTCAGCAGTTATAGCAGTCATTGCCAGTCCTCTGGGTCATCCAAATATTTCGCGCTTTCTTCAAGTTTATCAGAGTTAATATCCTTTGGAACCATACCTTCAAATTGAGTATCGATGGAGAAAGCATCAAGAAAATCTAGCATGAGAGCCTTCTCCTCTTTCCCAAGTGGCTTGCTATAATCAACAGGGTCCTTTAGAGAAAAACCCTCGTAATATCTTCCAACATAAATTGGCAGCATATCAACCAGGTCTACTTTAGTCGCAATAAGGCGTTGTTGTTTTGGAGTCAATTTCTTCCATTGCTCCTTAAGATTATTTGGTATAGGTTGTTTTGGAATGAGCGTAATAACAAAACCATTTTCAGTGATTCTAAATGACCCTCCAGATGGTTTATATCGTCGAAGACCCGCAATCACATCCGCGGGGAGAGTCTGCTCTGTATATTGTCTGAAGCCTTTTGGATTATTCCACCATATACGTGATGTCAAATATGAATACCGAGCTCCATCGAAAAAACTAAGCCACAAATCCCCTGGTTGTAATCCCTTTTGATTGATATTTATTCCATCATCAAATTTAAATGTCCCATCAAGCTCACATACATAGATTGCTTTCCATTTTGGCTCATCGTTCTCATTGATGATTTTCGTGAGGACATCGCCTGTTTCAGTTATTCGAAAACTTCCTCCTACTGGTTTAATTTCCAAAAGCGATTTCAGAATTTCTTCATGCCCTGATATCACTGGGACATTCAATCCGTCCCGAAAAGTCTGCCACCACATCTCTTGCTCAGAGTTAAAGTGATATCGGGTTCCACGGTAGTGATATTTCCATTCGTCTCCTGGTTTAATAATATCATCCATATAACTCACCTATTTACCCTTACGGACACCCTACTATTTAAACCTTTTGTTATAGTCACATTTACACTCACGCGGTATAGTCTGCAGCCCTAGGTGACGCTAATTGCCTATATTGATCGGCAACACCTTTGTTATCCAAATGCCATTGACTTAGCATATCATAAAACTCATTGTCTATAGGGTGCCGTCTCTTCATACCGGAACCATAAGCTCGTGGAAAGAATCTTGGTAGACCCATGTGTTTTGCAGCTATTGTAAGTCGTGATTTTAATACCCTAAGCTCTTCAAACCATTTATCACTGGGACCAAATCCGCGTGCATCTCTTAATTCATCACTTGTTGGTCTGGGGCCTGTATCAATGTATGCAACTAAAAATGATATTAAATCTGCAGATTCCGCATCTTTCTCAGCTCGCTTCAACAGAACGTCAATGTATTTTTGAAATATGGATTTATCCCACTGTTTATATGTTGTTTTCCATACAACTGCTGGCTTTGATTTTTTTTCCTTTTGTAGTTCTGAAATTGGTGATTCACCTCTTGCAAAATCTAGCAGCTCATCTATTTCCATTTCAGAGGCCATCCTCTGAATAATCTTTGAAAAAATAATTGTCGGTTTTTCACCTCTTGTAAATAACATTTCTATTAACTTTTCAGATACTTTTATTGATACTATGTAGGTTCCCTCTTCCAAACTCTCATTTACCGGCATATTTATACATACACATATTTAGATATAAATGTCTTTTGTTTGCTAATCCTTTCTTTCTAATACATCCAACATTAGTTGGACAAGATTAATCAGAGCTATAGCCTGTGGATAAGTCAAATCTACAAACCTATGGGCAACTTCGCCTCTGAACAATTGGAAGTATCCCCGGAAAAGAAAATAAGAAGCTTCTCCACTAGAGTTATCTCTTGGGAAAAGTTTCTCAATTAAATCTCTAAGTTTGGGCTTACTGGGAATTTTTATCTCTTTTTGCTGTAACTTCCTTCTCATTTTTCCTCTACCGCAATGAAAGCATTTCTTACAGTATCATCAAATCGCCCTGAGGAAAACAAATCCACACATCTTAACATGAGTTCTTCATCAAAATACGATAACGCCATAAATTTTCTAAAAGATTTTTCAATTTCGGCTTTGTCATTAATTAGGTCTGTAGCATTACTTTCCATCTATTCATAATTACGCCGTTCTGCGTAATAGAAGACAAAATGAAGATGTCTATCAAAAACACCTAAAAGAGATTTTGACGCAAAAATCAATTGATCACTAGAGCCTCTTATCTCATTAGCCTTTTCGATTATTTTTTTTCGTATCAGCCTAATTTTCTATTCTCCTATTAGTTCTGTGATAAATTTAGAAATCCGTTTTAATGGGTATATTTTCAATGTTTTTCCCCCTATATCTTTAGTTTTTTCTTTTAACGACTCATCAACGCAACCTTGAAATATCGAGTTATCAAACTGATTTGTAATAATAGCAATTTTTTTAATTTTTATATTTTTATTTTCCCAATAGTTTGCATGTTTTACAGCTTGATCAATTGCTTTTTTAATGCTTCCAGTTAACCCTCGCTCGTTTTTAGCCCTACTCCACATTTTGCTTTCAATTAAGTAATACTGATTCTCTCTTTTAAATAGAATATCTGCGTATTCTTGTTTATTCATTGTTACATTAGCTGTCCATTCAAATTCCTCCTTAGTGAGGTACCATCCAATTAATGGTGGTAAAAAACCACCGTCATTTTCAAGAAGTGGTCCAAATTCGGGCAACATTGTAATAAATTTTGCCGAAAATAAAGGTGTTTCACATATAGGACATCTAATTTCATCATGGATATTATTCTGGCCTAAAATTAATATTGCATATGGTTTTTCTGTGCATTTACTACACCAACATATATGTTCAAAAACAGAAAATACACCTATTCGAAGACATGTACTAATAACACTTTCATAATCATTAACTTCTTTTATTTCTGAATAATTCTTCAGTCTCTCTCTATTTGAAAATCCATCTGTTATTAAATCGTTGATTGCACGACCATACATATCACCTAGTTGAAATAATCCTTTTATAACTACTTCTTCTAATTTTCCCGCTGTTTGTTGGATATTTAAGATATTAATGTCTAAATTTGAGATATTAGGATCTAAATTATATTTACACTGAGTAGAATATTCTTGACGAGATTCAATTCCATCATCCTTTTCTAATTTGGATGAAAATATATATAAGATGCTTTGATCTGTTTTTCCCATATCTAGTAAATGGTTAGTTATTAGCTTTAAAATGTCATAATCTTCAAGAAGGGTATCATAAAACCTTTCTTTTTTACTATCCTCATTTATTTCAGATACAACTTTAATTATTTTGCTTTTTTCATTTGATTGACTAATATCTAATTCTATATCATTTGAACGAGTCAATTTCGTTATGATATTGGAAGATGGGCACATTTTATACCATCTCCTCATTGAATCGTTGTGCTGCTTCTCTATCCTGTTGTTCATTTTTTGCACCTGCTGTTACCCCTAAAGCACCTACCAATAGTAATCCGATAGGTCCGCCAAATAATCCACCAACGACCGCACCTAATGCAGCACCAGCTAACGGTGCACCAGATCCAGGTTCTGCAAAAACGTCATTTGTATGATATTCATCTGTATTTTGACAATATGGACATCTCATAGTTAAAGGTCTAGGTATATTCCGTCTCGAAGTATAAACAACACTAAGGTAGAAACGTTGACCACAAAATCGACAGTTTGTATACAATCTCAATATTATCACCCTAACTTTTGTTCTATTGTATTAAAGAAGTTATCAATATTATCTCTTGATTTACCCCAATCAAAGAGTTGGGCAGATGGTGAAGATTCTACAGATATTTTTGTTCGTGTTGAACTTATCGGTTTTATTGTGATTAATACACTTTCACCCCAAGACCACAATGAAGCTTTTGTTGTACATTTTATATATCTCTCATTGATATTTTTTTCTTGAACATTAAAACATTTCTTAGCAGAAACAAGAGCTAGTTTAAAAGCATTTTCGTATTTTATCGGATAGATACGCTCATTTGGTTTCCTTCCCAATTAACTCACCTTCGTTTATATTTCAGTATTATCCATTTTGTATATCATAATGCCAAATACCCTCTTATCCATTTCACCAATAATTTAATATAATTCGTTAATATACGACTTGATATCGTATATCCTGCCAATCTGGCGGTATAAGCGAACTGACTGTCTTCCACCTATTCATCTGCAAACTATCCAATGGACTTTTCACCTTATTTATTTATCTCCTATATGAATATATATCTTATTGTGCTTGAACTTACTTTAACGATGTGGGCAAGAAGCCCTTTTAGCAAACATATACTTCCTCTTTCCTTTTTATGCTTTATAAAAGAGCTTTCTTGCTTACCAAATTATATCCACAGTAAAGCCAGCCCTCCCAACCCGAATATGACAAGTCCAAGACCTATTCGAGCTATTTTATTTTCTATCATTCGCCAATACACTACCTCCTCGCTGAGTGTGGCAAGCATGGCTGTCAGGAAGAAACACAATAACAGAAAAATAGTTGCCACTCCCAGAGCAAGATAGATATTTATGTTTGCTGTGAGAAACGCATTTGAAATATTAAAGCCGAAGATGGCGTTTCCTACCCCTTTCATTTTTGCAAGCATATTTGTGATAAATTTAAATACGCCGATACTCATCAACACTGTAAATGGTAGGAACCAGAAAACAAGTGAAAGGTTTGTTCTGGCATCTTCCATTTTACTTGATACTATATCCTGGTAGTCCTGGGTTTTCCTAATATATCCTCTCAGAGTATTCAGCGATTTACCCAGAGCGGTTCCTGAATGCCTGAGGCTGTCTATAGTTGACTGGACAACAATGAATGTTCTCTCTGGCATCTCTTCAATCACTGTTCCCCGTTGTAATGCCGACCTGAAGTGTTTCCCTGTGTTTGTTAAGCAAAATCAGAACGAGAGTACAGGCAAAAATTTAAATATCACTGGAATTTTAGATAGTGCCCAGGAACCATATTACTTCTTAAGCTGCAGGAAAAAGATAGGGATTCAATTACAAAATCTATGAAACTTGATCCCAGGCTTAATGATAAAATCGATCGGTTGGGTGTGGAAGAAGGTATTGTATTCATGAATTTTGCAAAAGAATATATCGAACCTTTTATAATGAAAGTTGACCCCGTCATACCTGAAAAATTCGTGCGGGTTGTGTTCAAACTGCCTTCGAATCCGATGAATCAACTGTTCCCGGATGCCCTGAAAAGATATAGACTCGCAAAGTGAATTACTCCCATCTTTCAAGCTTTTTTGTGATAATGGTATACTGTGAATTTTAAGACTTCAGGCTTCTGCTTGTAAAAGAGTTAAAATAAAGAAGGATACTACGGTTTATACCCCTTTTTCGGTTTCGCAACCCATCTATAAACACTGATTTAAAGTAAATTCAAAAACAATAGAGATATATACTCATGTAAACAATAGAAATATAGGTAAGGCAAAAAGTCTATTAGATTGTTTGCATATGAAGGGGTGAAAGATAGTCTGTTCGCTTATACCGCCAAATTTGTAGGATATACAAATCTGGTTCGTATATAAATAGTTGTGCGAAATGCTAAAATTGATAACTCTTGACACCAATGAGGTATAGGAATTACAAATGGCGGGATAATAAATGGATATAATAATAAATTCAATAGATTTCAAGGGGTCAATCGTCGACGGCCCTGGAATCAGGACGGTGTTGTATCTTCAGGGATGTGAACAAAAGTGCGAAGGATGCCATAATCCCACTACATGGGACATCAATAAGGGAATATCTATCTCAGTCTCTGAATTGGCGAACGAAATTCGTAAGAATTCACATAATAAGAAGTTAACGATATCTGGTGGAGAACCACTATTACAAGTACCTGCTGTTATAGAATTAATTGTTCTTTTGAAAGACTTCAATATAGTACTATATACTGGATATGAATTGGAAAATGTTCCCAATGAATTAATCCAAAGTCTGTATTACATTAAAGTTGGAAGATACGAAAAAGATAAGCATTGCACCACCATTGATTTTATAGGATCTACCAATCAAAAGTTTATTGATTTAAGGAATTTAAGAATAAAGGAAATAAGTAAATTGCAATATGACAATGCGTCGCAGAGATTGAAGGCCAGTAGCCATATTTTCAATATTGGTTCTCAAGAGGCAAAGCGCAGAGTTTTGGATAAAATAGATCCAAAATTTTCTACTTTGCACAAAGAAGGGAAAATCCATATCCACGACCTTGATACCTATAATTACACCTATAACTGTCTTCAAATGGATGTTCTTCAGGGTTTCCCTTATGACCGTTTTTCTGAATTCTCTGATTTTAGGAAAATTTCCGGCATATTTGACCATTACCAGAATCTAATTTTGAAGCTTGGGCATGAACAATCAGGAGGTATTGGTTTTCCAAACTTTGATGAAGAGATTGCGGTTCTTTTTGATCGTTTGGGATTGGAAGATAACGATGTAAATCGTCAGGTTCTCAGAGACTCCATAGAATCGTTCATTGATTGGTTGAACGAGAACCATGAACGTAACTGTCAGTATTCCTTCTATGTAACTTTTAATCTAGGCCTTTGTACATTAGATATTGGGCGTTTAGCAACACGTTCAGCTATCGAATACTTCATGAATTCATCTCTTGATATGATTAAGCCGAACATTATCTTTAAAATCAAGAAAGGTGTGAACTATCTACCAGAAGACCCAAACTACGATTTATTACGTTTGGCACTCAAGTCCACATGCAAGAAGATGATTCCAACGTATCTTATTTTTGATTCAAAGACGAATGAGATGTGGGACCCTAGAAAGGTCGCCATCATGGGTTGCAGAACCAAAATTGTTGCCAACCTCTTCAGTGAACCCCAGTCTATTGGACGAGCCAATATAGATTATGTTTCCATAAATCTGCCCCGAATCGCTCTAGAGATTGATCGGGACTATCCTGATTTGAGTTTAGATGATAAGTTCAAGTTGTTCAAGGATAAGTGGACTGATACGGCAATCACAGTGAAAGATATTCTTCTTGATAGATATCACGGCCTGTTGAAGTTAGAACCCAACGATTTTCCATGTAACTACCGTTTTAACTTATGGATTCAAGATTTTAAGACTGCTGATTCTCTTGAAGAAGTTTTCAAGAATGGCACACTCTCAGTAGGATTTATTGGTCTATCAGAAGCCGTAGAGGTTTTGTCAGGTGAGAAATATTATTCTTCGGACCAAAACTATGCGCGTGCTCTCGATATCGTGAAGCATATGCGCAATGTTGTAGATGGGTTTATAGAGGAATACAACCTGAATTTCACCCTTCTTGCGTCTTCTGGGGAGTACATTTCCGGCAGGTTTCCTTCCATAGATCAGAACTACTTTGACCATCCTATCATTAAGAAAGAGTTTTATACAAACTCATTCCATGTTGATGTGGACTCGGGGCTCCATCCTGTCCAGAAGATTCGATTCGAGGGACCCTTTCATGTTCATTGTAATGGGGGTTGCATATCTTATGTGGAGTTTTCTTCTGCTCCCTTGAACAATATTGAGGCCGTTGAGGAGATCATAAAGGCAGGGATTGAGAACGGCGTTAACTATCTTGGAATAAATTTTCCGCTGGACAATTGCCGCACTTGCGGAGAGTTAGGAACATTTGATCTTTGCCCCGAGTGTGGTAGCGATGATATCTATCGTATCCGTCGTGTTTCTGGATATCTCGAGGAATTGGATTTCTTCACTGCCGGTAAAAAAGCTGAAGTCGCCCACCGTACTCCAAACACATGTATAAATAAACATGGAGGTGGATAAACCATGCATATTGCTATTGAAGGTATGGATGGAGTGGGAAAGACCACTGCAGCCCATAATCTCGCAAAAAGACTGAATTGCAAAGTTGTTGAGAAACCCCTTCACTACTTGTTTGATGAATCTGAGGGAGATTTTACTAATTACATTCGAATACGGAATTACATCAATGCCCAAGTAGATAACGATGTTTTTCGGGCTTGGTTTTATGGGCTTGGTAATATCTTCATTTATCACCATTTCAAATATGAGAACATTATCACTGACCGACATTTTGGCTCGAATTATTTTTGGTGCGGTTCAGAGGAAACAAGCAAGATTTTCGACTTAATGGTAGAACTGGTTGGCAAACCCGATTTTACTTATCTGATTTACACAACTGTTGAAGAAGCTGAGAAGCGTATTCGTAAACGTGATCCAAGTGACCCTGATTTACACAAAGCAAAACTCTATCCAAAAGCCAGGGAAAAGATGGAAGTTTTTTTCAATGCTCATGATATGGAATATGTGGCCATAGATACGACAGAACTGAGCGAGGAAGAGGTTGTTGCTAAGATGATTGAAACTCTACCACATAAATTGAAATACAATCTTATGGGGAATGATTTATGAGCATAATTCTCAACGCTATCAACTATTTCTGGAAACTCGGATTCAATGAAGAAGTAACAGATTTATATGTCAAGAATTATTCTGATTCTCATAGAATTACCATTGATGTAGCCAATGAAGTCATGGACTATGGTAAACGCATGAGAGTCAGAGATAATGGACTGGCTTGTTTCTCACAGATGAATTTCGTTATTATAGAAGCCATTGACCGGGCCCTAAGGAAAGGTTATCAGCCAGAGGCCCTTTACCTCGGACGGAGTCCTAACTACCATTATGCAATTGAAGATAAAACAGGGTGCGTCTTTATTGCGCTCAAATGTTATGAGTGGGAAGAAGAGTATGATGTTGAGCTTGCTAAATTGAAATCTGACTTTGGCATCTTGGAGTCTTTCTTTAAAGAAGAACCTGACGTTCGATTTTTCTGTGCATATACTTCTCGTTTGAAGGCGGGAACCATCGAATGCAGGTATCCTCAAAAAATTCGGGGGTTATGTTTTGTAACAAGGATAGTCTGAATAATCGATGAATGCAACTATTCCTGTGTTTTCTTATTGCTGGATCCTGCAATAACGATTGACATTATTGAAGGATATGTGATAATCTTTCAATATATATTCTGTTATTGCAAGATTTACGATAAAACTTAAATATGGAGGAGGGCTTTGCATCCAAAAGATTTTGAAAATTCACCATCTGGAAAGTGTATAAAGACCTTGAAGGATTATTGGGCCTTTGTCCCGAACCCACTTCCACCCAAAGTAAAATATGATACAAGGCTTATCAAGCTGCTTTCAGTTGCCGATAGATTACTGGGTGAGTTGTCGGGCACAGGAAGGGTGCTTCAAAATCCCTATCTTTTAATTGCTCCTTATATTCGTCGCGAAGCTGTATCAAGCTCAAGGATTGAGGGGACGCAATCTTCCCTTAGTGACCTCTTCTTTTATGAAGCATTAGAGATGAAAGAGCCTAAGACCCCGGATGTAAAGGAAGTTATAAATTATGTGCAAGCAATGGAGGAGGGGATTAACCTTATACATAAATTACCCATTTCTACAAGGCTGATTTGCGAACTGCATGGAATTTTAATGAAAGGAGTACGTGGTAAGCATGGTGCCCCTGGAGAACTACGCCGAAGTCAGAACTGGATAGGACCACCGAACTGTACACTAAATGAGGCAACATATGTTCCTCCCCCGGTTGAAGAAATGAATGAGGCATTAAGTAATTGGGAGAAATATGTTAATTCAGACCCAACAGAGCCAATTTTAATTCAGTCTGCTTTAATGCATTACCAGTTTGAAGCAATACATCCATTCATAGATGGCAACGGTCGTATAGGAAGGCTTCTAATAACCCTCTTTCTTTATGATAAAGGTTGTCTTACACAACCTCTTCTTTATCTTTCAGAGTTCTTTGATAAATACAGAAATGACTACTATTCAAAACTGCTTGCCGTCAGTCAAAAGGGGGATTGGAGGGGATGGATTGAATTTTTCCTTCGCGGAGTTGTTAATCAGGCAGACAATGCATTAAAAGATGCCATGAAGATCCTTAAACTCCATGTTGAGTATCGGGAGCGCCTAAAAGCTACTAAAAAGGTTCCAGAATCTGCTTACAGATTAATAGATGAAATATTCAAGATTCCGGTCGTATCTATTGCTCAGTTGAGTAAAAAGTGGGGGCTTTCATTTAATTTTATAAAAACAGGGGTCTTAAGACTTGTAAAAATCGGGATACTACATGAGGTAACCGGAAGACGTAGAAACAAGATGTTTGTAGCAACAGAGTTAATGAACCTCCTGACTTCTTCTGAAAGCGAAGAAATTTCAGAGTTATAAAAAGAATAACTATTGTTCATCAACTGAATGCAACTATTCCTGTATTTTCTTATTGCAGAATTCAGCAATAACGATTGATGTTATTGCTGGTTACATGGAAATCATGCAATAAGCACATCTGTCTTTAGAAGCTCCATCACGCAACACCTAATTTACATCCTGTATCCCATCAAGAATATACTATTTAGTGTCTGTGTATAAACTGTGTTGTTGTCATTCCCGTGAAAACGGGAATCCAGTAAAATCAAGCGGTTCTGGATTACACATCAAGTGCGGAATGACGGAATAGATGACTTTATACACAGACACTATTTATTGTCTGTGTATAAAGTCGGTCTCTCAATCTGTCATTCCGGCAGTCCTTAGGCCGGAATCCAGTCTTTTCAATAAGTTCTGGTTATCCCGAACGCTTTCGGGGCATGACAAAAATAAAAAACGGCAGTTTATACACAGACTCTATTTAAAGAAAATCGGAAGGGTTGACTGGCAAGGAAAGCTCGTAAGAAGAAAGGGGATATTGAGCCCATCTTCCGTACCTGAAAGATCCGTAAGGATGTAAGGAAGTATTATGGGTTGGGGTGATTAGGGGACATCACCTCAATTGAAAAAATAAGATTACAGTTGATTAAGTGTCAAACGTTGACTTGACCTGCAATAATGTCCTGAAAGTCTATTGTTCCATTTCATCTGTGTAATTCGGCAAGATTCTTGTAAATAATTATAGTATAATGTAATTAAGATGGACTCGTAAAAAGTCCATAGTACCGTTTTAGGATGGCTAAGTAAAAATTCGATATACAAGGAGTAGTGGTGTCGCCCAAGCGGAGACATACATATGGTATGTTGAGCATTGGGCGTACCCGCT
>CAJVYT010000102.1 GCA_913009765.1 uncultured candidate division Zixibacteria bacterium | reverse complement strand
TTATAGGAGCGTATACACGTATATGGGTGGTTTGTGTGATGTAGTGATAGGATGGTATGGCTATGGATGAAATGAAAAAAGAGAAAAGAAATAGAAGAAAAAAAAAAAAGAAGATAGATATATTTTTTTTTTTCAAGCAGAAGACGGCATACGAGATATATCAGTGTGACTGGAGTTCAGACGTGTGCTCTTCCGATCTGGCAGGATTCCAATACATCGCATAGGCATCATCTACAAAAGCAACAGATGCTTCCCCTGAACCTTGATATTTGGAACCGACTCCTATTTTCAAAAATTGAGCACCGCTTGAACCGACTTTGCTAAATTCAGCAGAAACAGAACAAAAGATGAAGAGATACATAAACAACACAAGAGATATTTTTTTCATTTTTTTCACTCCTCTACTTCACGACCGCAAATCGTCCAAGAAATTCACCATAGGGCGACTCAACATGATAAAAATATACACCCGAGGCAACCAGTTGGTTGTTTACTGAAAGTAAATTCCAAACAGCATCTCCTCCAACTTTATCATGCTCGATTGTTTTAACTAAATCTCCGGCAAGATTATAAATTCTTATTGTACATTCATCCGGTAAATTTATAAAATGCAAGGCTGTGTTCATATCATGAACCTGCTCCACGATTGATTCATACGATACAAAATACGGATTAGGTACCACTTTTATATTTTTCAATTCTTCACCGGCAGTTTGGCTATTGATACCATTGCTAATTTTAAACAGGAATTCATCCTGAGGACTATTCAATGAAGCCCCTTCAATAGTATACACATCCCCTACTTGCGGATTATACACGGCATCATCAAAACCGATAAGCCAACTGTAATAATACGGGAACGATGCTGCGGCAACTGATTGAGTCGAATCATAAGGATAGTTTACAATCTGTAATAAATCGTACGGCTCCCAAATATCATCGTTGTTAAAATCATATACTGCCAAGGAAACCCGTTGATTTGTTGATGTGTTCCATATTTCAAATGGAACCCAGTACGGATAATCTGAACCATAATAGCCGTCAAATATCCAGGCAGCTAAGGTTGAATCACCGGTATAGCGAAGTTCATACGTCGAACGGAAATGCTCATGACCAAATGTCATATCTGAACTGAAAAAATTATTCATCCCTACTCCATAGAACGTCTCCATGACCAAGTTAGTATCACCAACCGTTTGACCATAAGAGGTTGGTGCAACATCACCGTCATTCACAACAACCCGAATACCATTCACAACATCGAACATTCCGGGGTCTTCACTATTCATAAGAGTTTGTTGTGTTAAGACAGTATCTGATGTAGTTGTATTGATTAAAGACCAATGGGTTGCTTCCGGAGTATCTTCAAAAATAACTTTATAGTCACCATCTATCATTGCATTCCAGTCAAAAACAATTGGGAAAACTTCTCCGTCAGATGGTGTTTCTGACCCATTGTATTGATGTTCGGTTGTCGAAGCAGCTTCAAAATATCCTGCGGGGTCACTTCGCGGAGTTACTCTTACAACATTCAGAGCCGAACCGGCAACACCAAAACCATTTTGTAAAGGGTCTCCATTGGTTAATGAATCTCCCTGATCATAGGCAGCTAAACAATACCAATATTCAACTTCATTATAAAGATTTGTATCAATATATGAATGAGGTATCGGATCCCCCGGACTACTCACCGAATAGTTTGAAACAGTTTCATAATCAAGTTGTAGGCAATTATTTGTATTACTTTCATCAACTGCCCCCCAGGTTTTTCCAAGATCTATTGAACGATACAGTTTATATCCGGCAAAGTCAGTAGAACCCGAAAGTGGATCAACAGAACTTTCAGCGGCATCATTCCATTCAAGATAAACTTTTTCATCACCTGCTCGAACACTCAAAGTAGGAATCTGCGGCGGAGCCGGTCCGACATAAAATCCATCATATAATGTTTGTACGGCTTCAGCATTTTGTACGAAATCTAATGAATCTTCAGCACCGATTAATGCATAGACAACACGAACAGTTTGACCTGCGGCAAGAGTTATTCCCCGCACAGCTTGAATATAAAACTGGTCAGTTGGTGCAAGCGGTGTATCGTATTGCGATGAGTTAATCATCGCAAATTTACCGGGATCATCATTTGGCAGCACTGCCCAATCGTCTGTACGAAAAGCTGTCATCCCGACATTATTTGGGGTTTCTAAAAGTTTAGTTCCCATAATACCGGTTTTGGCATCCCAACCGGGGTCATATCCGACAGCATCATAATTATACGCCCATCCGTTGGCGGTATCATACACAACAGCATCATTAAGACGACCATTTTCACCGGTTCCGTCTTCTCCCCCTACATCTAAATCGACATAGAGTCCAAAGGCAAAATCAGTATAATCGTTTGCTGAGGTATTTGTAATATCTAATACGACAAACATAAAATCTTCATTATAACAGAAATTCCACTGATAAGCAGATTGAGTTAACTCAAGTCCCATCAGTGATGTTCCCGATGCCGCATCATTAAAACGATAATAAGAATCTTGTTCCGATGTTGGTCCGCCTTCTGTAAAACCTGCCGCTAAAGTATTAAATTTTTGGTTATAATCCCAAGTCGCAAGATTTTCATTCCACACTCTCCAGCCATACGCCGGACGGCTTTCGCCTAAACCAACAGTATCAGTATTGTCGTAGTTGTAATATCTTGTTGTATCGGTTGAAAGATATATTTTATATTCATCGACACCATTGTTAGGCATTTCCATCGCTTGAAAATCATCATATGAGTTCGCAACAGCAGTATCACCATTTGGCATTGTCGCACCCATCCAATATCTTATTTCTGCTAAATAGCTATGACCGGAATTTCTCGGCCACTCTCCCGATGGTCTTCCGAGATGAGAATAACCCCCAACATACCCATAGTTATCAATCGTTGTTGCTATATTACCATGATTCTGTGTTATCTGATCAACAGTATTAAACCCAGGAGACAATGATATTTGTGTTGTTCCATCTTTGGGCAAAGTTTGTTTTTGCAATTGTCTTGCACTCACTACTGAGATAATCAAAAACATGAAAATAATGTTGAAAATAATAACTGTATAATTTTTCTTTCTCATTTTTTTCTCCCGGCTTAGAAATTAAATTCTAACCCAGTACGTATTGTTCGGGGTCTTGAATAATGGGTTGGGTCTTTATCATAAAGACTGTCAAAATAATCTACTTCTGCTTGACTCATAGAAGAATTCAAAGCAGTTGTAGGATTACCATCTTCATCTGGTCTTCCGGTATTTGTATAGACATCTATTACATTTCGTTTATCAAATAGATTATCAACCTCGACAAAAAATGATAACTTATATCTGCTTTGGCTAATTACAAAATTTTTCATAAACTTCATATCAACAGTATAATGAGATGGAAGACGTCCTTCATTTCTGCCTCCAACTCGATTATTCTTTTCATCAGTAATTGTATATGGTAATCCTGAACCATAATTACCTACAAAACCAATTCCCCAGTTTGTAGGTATCTGTAATCCAAAAAGTTGAGCTTTATAATTTTCAGGTACTCTGAAATCTAAAACCGCTGTTAAGGTATGTCTTTGATCAAAATCAAGAGGAAATTCAGAAACAGGAGCAATAGTATCTGTCACTGAAGTTAAAAAACTATAATATGGATCATACGCTGTTGAACCATTACCATTTGCTATCATATACCCATAAGAAACCGAAGCAGACATCAATCCATTGCCCGGTAGTTTTTCTATCTGAACATCAATTCCCTTTGACGACCCATAATCTTCATTGGTAAATGTTGTTACATTTTGTAATGAAGGGACTGTACTTTCCAAAGTTCTTGTCGTCACGAGATCATGTATATCTTTATCATACACTGTTATATCAATCCGAAGGTCGTCAGAAAGCAAGTGATTGAGACCTATTTCATACGATGTCGTCCGTTCAGGCTTTAAATCAGGGTTACCCAAAAGTGGGAATCCTGTTGTAACATCACCCTGTAAGTTCGTATACAAATAAGTAAATCGCGGAACTTGATAATATACACCATAGTTAAAATGCATAACTGAACGATCAGATATCGGGAATGAGATTCCAAAACGAGGAGAAATATTAGATATGCTTTTTGCCTGCTTTATAATTGATTCGCCGTCTGATTTAAAATAGCTGTATGAAACATTATCTTTACGATAATCATAACGCAATCCTAAATTTATAATATAAAAATCATATTCTAATTTATCTTGCAAAAATAATGAGAAATATGCCGGTTTAGAATTATATTTTTCACCATAAGGCTGGTTATTATAAAACTGCTTAAAATCCCAGCTAACATCATATTTTCTATATTCAAAACCTGCTTTTATCTGATTATTCTTATCTATTTGATTTATAACACTCATATGAAGAGCATTATAAGCGGATTCTCTATCACGAAAAGTCGGGTCATAGTTGCTACCTGATGTAAATCCTACTAATTCAGATGGATTTGTATAATCTCTTGCACCAAGATAGTTATCGTCTTGAATAGTACCATTATATAGACCATTATCATCTTCAGAATACCCATCCCATTCATTCCAATACGTATCAAATAAACGTTGAGGTGCTGTTTTTGTGTTCGTGTAAAAATGATTATATCTTGTGGTAATAATCATCTTTTCATTAAAATGATAATTCCCTGATAGCCCAATCAAATATGCTTCTTTTTTAAAACTTGGTAAACCATCAAGATTCATATCATAGGAGACTCCATTGACATCACGATGATTATAAACTTCTCCCTCAGCACTATAATATGTTAAGTTAGAAATCAATCTCACTTTAGATATTGGCTGTAAAGAGAATTTAGCTGTCCCGGTATATGAGGCAACCCCATTATGAGGTAGTGATGACGGGTCATGTAAATATTCACCGGCAAATGAGAAATTATTCGATTGTTTGTTCAAATATGGTATCGGACCGGATAATAACACAGATGCTGATTTGTTGCCATTTCTATTTAATGCTGCCCATTCGCCTGTCTTAACATTATATGCACGAGTCATTCCTTCATACATTTTCAAAGAACCTCTGTATTTGGAACCGCCCTCACGAGTCACTGCACTTACCACACCGGAAAGAGCTTCACCATATTCTGCGGTATACCCACCGGATGTTAATGATAATTCTGACAAAGCATTTGGCATTATACGAATACCCGAATTCGCTACAAATGGATCTTGAACGGAAAAACCGTCAAAATAAAACGAAACTTGTCCGGAACGACCGCCACGAACATGTAAATCTTCATCCCGTCCAATAACAACACCGGGATAATTTGTTAATACTGACTGAACAGATATAATATTGGGAAGCTGCTGAAGACGTTCTGATGTGAAAATAATTTTCGAAGCTGTTAGATCTCTTTGAATAATAGGATTCTCAGCGACCACTTCAATTTTATTACTAATATAAATAGTCTTTTCATTTACCGAAAAATCAACAGGAGTAGTCAAATCTACTAATACCCGTACATCTATCTTTGTTACTGTTTCAAAACCTATAGATGTTACAGAAACATCATATTTACCACTTGGAATATTTATAATAAAATATTCTCCATCCATATCAGTCTGAGTTGCGATATTTGTACCCAGCACTCGAACTGTTGCCCCAACAATAGGTTCATCATCTTGAGAATCAAGAACTATTCCTGAAACCTTTCCGGTGACACCGGCTTTTATTTGTGAAGTTAAAAAAAACATCAGTAAAAATACTATGTATAATGATAACTTCATAAGAAGTTTATTCAATTTGAAGCCTCCAACATTCATTATATTATCTCTTATTTCTGTATTATTTATATAATTCAAAGCTAATTTCTCATAATCTTTTTAGAAAAATTGATTTAATGCTTACATTCGTTATCGGCTTTCCTCAATTTTCCTTTACCTCTTCTTTTGCGATTTTTTATATTATGTACAATTAAGTCAATGGCTTGATAAACAAAAACAAAATGATATAAAAATAGATAAAATTATATAAATAACGAAATCAAAATAACTTTTGACAGTCAAGTTTCCCCGTAAACGCCCGATAAATAAAACGATATAGAATTTCTCTACACAAGAAAGACATATCATAATAATGAGTATACATATTTAGACCAAACAAAAATGGATAGATATAAACACCTATGAATAAATTTGTAAAAACCATCCTTCTTATAACTTTCACTATTATAGGAATTGCTGATTTAACTCATGCCGGCAATAATGATATTATAATTTTATCCGGTGATGAGTTAACATCTACAAGGCGAACTATAAAAGGTGCCTCAAAAGTTATTAGCAGAGAACATCCGGAAGTAGTTTTTACAAATTTCTTGGTTAAGAACAATGCTGATCAAAATCTATCTATTATTGATTCTATTAAAACTGTCAATCCAAAACTTATCATTACTATTGGGTCGTCTGCTACAAAACTAGCTCAAGATAACTTTGATGATATTCCTATAGTTTTTTCCTCTGTGAAATATCCTGTTCTTTCCGGCTTCGTTAAGACAGTGGCAAACCCAGGGAAGAACATTACCGGTGCATCTATTGATATCCCAACTAATATTCAATTTGAAAAATTCAAACAGATAATACCTAATCTCAAAAAAATCGGCGTGCTGTATACACAAAACACTGAAAGTTTAATTCCCCAAGCAAAAATTATTGCAAAACAACTACACTTGGAACTTATAGCACTAAAAGTTAATAACGAAAAAGAATTGCCAAAAAAACTCGACTCACTCACTTCAGTAGTGCAAGGTATTTGGTCTGTTGCCGACATGAACCTTTTTAAGGAAAAAACTACAAGATATATTTTAATAAATACTCTCCGAAAACGAATCCCCTTTATGGGATTTTCAAAATATGTCGTTGAATCCGGGGCATTGTTTGCTCTTGACTTTGACTATAAAGCGGTCGGTCGTCAAGCAGGTCATATTGTAAATAAGATTTTATCAGGAAAATCTCCTGCTACAACAAAAGTTACCACAGCAGATGTTATCTGGTTTCACTATAATGAAAAAACCGCTGAACGAATAAATATTACTATTCCTGAAGAGTTAGTAGCTGTTGCCAAGGAGGTGTATCGATGAATAGATACTCATTCCTTACAAAATTACAGCCAACCAGCTTACGAATGAAATTCGTATTGCCTATAGCGATTCTTCTCATTGTTACCATTTTTGGATTTAGTATGTATCTGACTAAACAGCAATCAGACGGGTTCCATCGTGAATTAGAAACAAGCGGAGAAGCTATACTTCGCATGTTCTCCAGATCTGTTGAATCAGGTGTATTGTTTGGCTCAAAATATGATATTGAAGATGCCATGAATATTCTTACCCCATTTTCAAATATCAAATATGCTGAAGTCATCAATGCTGAAAATGAAATATTGGCACAAACTGGTGAATGGAACGATTCATTAATAACATTTAAATCAAAAGTTCAAGAGCTTGAAAACAATCAGGATCATAAATACAACAATAATTACTATGCTTTGGATAGTCATGGAGAAGAATTTTTAGTTGTCCAATATCCTGTATTTTATGCTGAAAAAAAACTCAGTCGTGAGAATCTTGGACTTACAGGTGGATTGGATACTCGTTCAAATGATAATGCCGAAATCATAGGTAATGTAAAAATTGTCTTCTCATTGGAACATGTAAATAGCTCCATAGCAAACGCAAGAAATACAGCATTTTTCCTATCATTACTTATATCTATTTTTTCAATTATTATTTTAACATTTTTTGTTCGAGTTATTATTTCTCCTATCAAAAAGATGGTAGATGCTACAACCTTAATCAGTCGGGGTAATTTAGAGCAGCAAATTAATGTTTCAAGAAATGACGAAATAGGTAAACTGGCAAAATCATTTAATACAATGGTAAGCTCACTCAAATCCTCTCGTTCTGAAATTGAAGACTACAATAAAACACTTGAAGAAAAAATTATTGAACGTACCGTTGAACTAGAAGATGCTCAGGCTCAATTGATTCAGTCTGAAAAACTTGGTGCCATTGGACAACTTGCCGCAGGTGTTGCACATGAATTAAATAACCCGCTAGGTGGTATTTTGGGATATGCACAATTTACTCTTGAAAAACTCAAGAAAAGAGATATAGATTCTACAACTCAAAAAGATCTCACAAGCTACACAAAATATCTCACCGATATTGAAAAACAGGCTCGCAGATGTAAAAATATTGTACAGAACCTTTTGAGATTCTCGCGTTCTTCGAAAAATACAGAGTTTGCTGATGTCGATATAAATTCTGTAATTCAGGATACCTGTACATTTGTTGAACACCAATTACACATGAAACAAATGACTCTCAAAATAAATTTAGATGAACATCTGCCTAATATTCAAGCAAACGCCGGTCAATTACAGCAAGTATTTACAAACTTAATCATAAATGCTATGCACGCTTCTCAAACCGACTCTGAGATCGAAATCAGTACCCGCTTTAGCCCTCCTTTAGGGGAATTTGATGGTGCTGTTGAAATTTCATGTATAGACAACGGCAGTGGAATTGCATCTGAAAACTTGAAAAAGATTTTTGAACCTTTCTTTACAACAAAAGATGTAGGAAAAGGCACCGGCTTAGGTCTTTCTGTCAGCTATGGTATTATCAAAGAGCATGGAGGAGAAATTAAAGTTGATTCTGAGATCGGTAAAGGCACCATTTTTACTATAATTATTCCACTTCAGAAATCAAGAGAAGATTCCGATACTTCTAACAGTGAATATATTAACAACTTCGATAATAATTAAACTATGAGTAGATACTTACGATGGACAAAAAGACTATATTAGTTGTAGATGATGAGGAAGTCATCAGAGAATTCTTAACTGAAGTACTCTCTGAAGATTTTTCAGTTTCTACTGCCACTGACGGAGATGAAGCAATTGAACAACTCACTCTCAAACAATTCGATCTAGTCATTACAGATATGAAAATGGAGCGGGTTCAAGGGGAAGAAGTTGTAAAATTTACCAAAGAAACATATCCTACATCTGAAGTTATTGTAATTTCAGGATACTCAAGTCTATATAGTGTCGGTCAAACAGTCAACAGCGGTGCTTTCGCCTTTCTTTCTAAACCTTTTAGCATTAAAGAACTTATCAGCACGGTAAATAAAGCTGTTGGATATTAAAGGGGAAGAAAATGAAAATACTCATTATAGATGATTCCGAAATTATTAGAAGTTTATTATATGAATATTTAACCGAACTCGGACATGAAGTAGAATTTGCCATAAATGGTCAAGAAGGTATTGATAAAGCACTATTACAAGATTACAGTATTATATTTTGCGATATTCATATGCCCCGCAAAAACGGTTACTTAGTATTTAAAGAAGTCAGAGAAGAAAAAAATAAACAAATTTTTATAATGACTGATTCTCTTCCTGATTCATTAGCTGAAAAAGCTGAAGAAGAAGGAGCATGGTGTATTTTAACAAAGCCTTTTGACCTTGATGAATTAAATAATATTTTAGCATCCATAGATGAGACTTCAAAAGCATAAATGTCCGAACAAAATAAAAATATTACAATAATGGTTGCTGATGATGAAGAGATTGTACTCTCTTTAGTAAGTGACACTTTAGAAGATGAAGGATATAATGTCATCACGTCTATAGACAGCTATGAATGTCTTGCTCTATTTGACAAACATAAAATAGATATTTTGATTTCTGATATACGTATGCCAAACATGAACGGTATTGAACTGGTCAAAAGAGCAAAAGAAAAACAACCGAATATTGCAATAGTATTTATGACCGGCTACGCAAATCTCAATTCCGCCAAAGATGCTATCAAACAAGGTGCTTCTGATTATATTTTAAAACCGTTTGAACTTCATGAAATTCGTAATGCTGTTGAAAAAGCAACAGCTCAAGTTAATAAAGAAAATCAAAATAATACCGAAGAATTTCAACTTGATCATTTAAATGACCTGAATGAAATGCTATTTACGGTTGGAGATAAAATTTCTCAAATTCAAATGTCTCTAAAATTTGCTGTCTCTCATTCAAAAGCCGATTTCGGATCATTTCTTTACTGGAACAACAGTAGAACTGAATTTAAAATGATTACGACAGATGGAGAAAAAGCTTCGGAAAAAAATTTACCGGTTGAATATATCACCAAAATTGTTGGTGATATAGATTATACTGAATTATCGCAACCATCAATTATACATTCTTCTGATGACAACCCATTATTAAAAACAGACAATTCATTAGAAGCAGTAAAGTTGGTTGTACCTAATTGGTATACAAAAGAATTTCCCATGGTAATGATTCGTGTCAGCAGAGCATCATCTATTTATGGAATTTTGATGATAAATGCCCCGTCTGATTCAAAAACAATAAAAGAATCAAATCTTAAATTTCTATCCATTACTGCTCAACAGTTAGCACTTTCTCTTGAAAATATCGAATTATTAGAAGAATCACAATCAGCATATCATAAATTAAAAGAATTACAAGATGATACAATTCAGCTTGAAAAAATGGCTACCAAAGGTGAAATGTCCGCTGAAATCGGTCATGAACTTAATAATTTTTTAGGAGTAGTAGCCGGCAGTTTATCTCTTTTGGAATACCAAATAAAACAAAAAAAATATGACAAATTAGATAAACATTTAAATGCGATGAATGACAATATTGACAAAATTAAAAAATTTACCAGCAATCTTATGGATTTACGTCCTATATCAACTAAGAGTGAAACAATATTCTTTCATAAAATGCTCACTGAAGTTATTGATTATTTAAAACCGCAAAAAAGGTATCAAGGTGTAAATATAACTTTCAAACCTTGTCAGCAAGATATTCAATTTAATGCTGATACATTACATATTCAGCAGCTATTGTATAATTTGTTTAATAATGCTGCCGATGCAATGCTACTATCAGAGACTAAAGAGATTCTTGTCAAAACAGACTTATGCGAGGGCAAAAATTCTTTTCTAATTACGATAACAGATACCGGAGAAGGTTTGAGTGAAGAAAATATTGAAAAAGCATTCTCTCAAAAATTTACTACCAAAAAAACCGGTCACGGATTTGGATTGTTAGTATGTAAAAGAATCATCGAAAGCCATCAAGGTTCATTACAAATAAAATCAAAAATCGGAGAAGGAACCACAATCTCAATTGAATTCCCTCTCGAAAAAAATACTGTCGAAAAAGAGATGGAATTAGTCTCTTAAAATTTTCTACTACCTCTTTGAGTTAATTCTTCCCCTTTAGCACACATCGGACAATCCTCCGGCTCCCAACTATCAGCCGCGACAGTAGTTAAAGCATAAAAGGGATAGTCAAAAGTATTTTTACCATTAGAACGATCAAGCATTAACCCGATACCTACAATCTCTGCTTCATATTTGTTGACTAAATCAATAACTTCAAAAATAGACCGTCCGGTAGTTAAAACATCATCAACAGATCGGAAGAGCGTCGTGTAGGGAAAGAGTGTAGATCTCGGTGGTCGCCGTATCATTAAAAAAAAAAACCCACACCACCCCCCCTCCCCCCCCCCCCTCCCCCTCTCCCCAGATTTATACCGCAAGTCGCCCCCACATTCCTCACACTTTATCATCACCCTCTCTCCACCTCC
>CAJVYT010000101.1 GCA_913009765.1 uncultured candidate division Zixibacteria bacterium | reverse complement strand
ATCACTGTCTTAGTTATTATTTTTATACTTTGTTGTGCTTTCGTGCTTTTTATTTTTTTTTTAATGATACGGCGACCACCGAGATCTACACTCTTTCCCTACACGACGCTCTTCCGATCTATACTGGCACAGAGGTTCAAATATGATTGTAGATGGAATTTATATAGAAGGAAATACTTTTGCAAATCAGGGATTTGGACAAAGTGCGATAAACAGAGGAAGAGATTTCGCAGGGTACACTACTACTTCACCTCAGACTAATATGTTTATAAAAAATAACTTATTCTACAATTCTGAGATGTCATCATTACATTTTAATGATGATTTTGCAAATAAATCAAATATAACGCTGGATTATAATTTGTATTATTCTCAGAGTGCAGATTGCCTTATCCAATGGAACCAATCTGTGTGTTATGCAGGTCGTAATTTTTCAGATTACCAGACAATAGAAACGAATGATGCACATTCTCAGATAGCGAATCCCTTATTGGATTCCTCTTTCAGACCGTATTCAGACAGTCCTGCATGCAATATGTCTGAATCAGGAAGTTATGTCGGGGCATTGCCCTGTTTAGAAATACCTTACCCAAAAAATATCTCTTTTATGGGAAACACCCCAAATAATAATTCTGTTTTAAGTGCGAACAATTTTGAAGTAACTGTTACTAACTCGGCAAATACTTCAGCTTCATCAATAATAGCAGATTTTAATAATTCCTTAGTGGGGTGGTGGAGAATGAACAATGATTTAAATGATTATGATATTGTAAAAGACTGGAGTTCTTATGGGAATAACGGAGGAGGAGTGATATTGAATCAGTTTGCTTATGGTGACGGTAAATTTAATGAAGCAGGTAAGTTTGGCGGAGCATATGAGATAAGAGGGGTATGGATATTCAACGGAAGTGACTATAACTGGATTGAGAATTATATCCAAATTCCAAAAAACTCTTCTTTTGAGCCGGAAAATAAACTAAGTGTTATTGTGTGGATAAAAACCCCGGCTAATTATACCCAGGAAATTATAAGCAATAAAGGAGCTGGAGAAACAGGATATTCTTTTTCTGTAAACTCAGGCAGAGTGTTTTTTAATGTAAGCAATGGATCGCAGAGTATAGTAGCTAACGGGACAACATATGTTAATGACAGCAGTTTCCATATGGTTACAGGGATTTTTGACGGACAGAATGTAAAAATATATTTAGATGGGGTTTTGAAAGACACCCAATCTTTTTCCTCCACGACATCAATATCCTATGGCAGTGTGGATTTATTTATGGGGCAAACTCCCTCGGCAACCAATAGATTTAACGGGACAATTGATGAGGTAGCCATATTTTCAAGAGAGTTATCTTCTGATGAAATCCTTGCGGCATACAATGCATCTGCAAATCCGTATTCAAATAATTTTATTGATTTAACTAATGGAACATATACATTTAAATTATACTCTCAGGATGAGAACGGGCAGGTGGCATCAACAGAAACAAGAAGTGTTATATGGACTCCTCAGACAATTACTTCTGTTTCCGAAAGTAGCAGCTCATCAGGAGGAGGTAGTGGAGGCATTCCAATTACTCCACCAGCAGAATTTTCCTTAGACCAAGAGTCGATTGAGATGACCCTGGTAGTAAATAGACTTGAGTTTAATACACTTAAAATTTCAAATGATGGGGATTCAAATGAAACATTTAGTTTGAGCGTAGAAGAGCTTGAAGACCTAATAGTCTTTGAAGAAGATACTCTAGCGATAAATCCGGGAGAATCGAGAAATGTAGAATTTGAAGTAACTGCACCTCGAGAACCAGGGATTTATACAGGGAAGATTCTTGTAATATCCGGTTCGAAAACTGAAGAGATTCTTGTAGTTATAAATGTGAAGACTGAGAAAAGTCTTTTTGATATCACGATAATAATTCCCCAAGTTATGAAATCAATGAATCCAGGATCAGATTTAGAAGCTCAAATTACTCTTTTAGAGATGGGACTTCTTGAAGAAATAGATGTTACTCTTAATTACATAATAAAAGATTTTTCTGGGAACTTACTTTTAACTGAATCAGAGACAATTGCAGTTTATGATCAAAAAGTTTTACAAAAAGAATTTGAAACAAGTTCACTTCCTTTAGGAGATTATGTTTTAGGTGTAGAATTAATTTATCCAGACGGTGTTGCCGTGGCAAGTTCCCAGTTTAAGGTGCAGGAGAAATTTAGAATTAGTAATGAAAATCTTGCGATGGCAATATTAATATTTGTAATGATCTTCATAGTAATCATAATAAGTTTAGCAATCAAAAGGTATAAAAGAATAGAAAAGCATTTAATTAAGAAGAAAAAATAAAGATGGTAGATTGGAAAAAAATTCTTGGAGGAGTGGGCGTACTTTTAATAATAATATTTATAATATTTATCATTGATAGGTACCAAGTTTCTGATGAAGAATTTTCAATTAATCCTTCTTATCCAATAAAATTAACTATTTCTCAAGGAGGTAGTGCAGTTTCTACTTTAAAAATTTTCAACAATAAACAAACAGAGGAGAATTTTAAGATATATTTTAATGACCTTGAGGAAATAGCTTCTACCGATTATTCTGAATTGACTCTTGCAGGAATAACTTCTAAAGAAATATTATTAACTCTTAATAACTCAAATTTAAAACCCGGAATTCATTATGGAAAATTAATTATCGATTCTTCCACTTCTTCAAGGGATGTTCCAATAGCTGTAATTGTTGAAGATCCCAATAGTGTTTTTGCAATTATTCTAAAGAGCATTCCTAGATATGAAGAGATTTCTCCAGGAGGAAAATTAGGCATAGAATTGACTATGTTTGATCTAGGAGCAATTTTTCCTAAAAAGGTTAAGGTTGCATATTCTCTTGTAGATTTTAATAAAAATATCATTTTTACATCAGAAGAAAATCTTGTCATAGAAGAAAAATATGGATTTTCTAATTTATTTGATATCCCAAATGATACCCCTTATGGAGATTATATGTTAATTGTTTCTATAGATTATCGGGGAGTGGAAAGTATTTCGGGATATTTATTCAAGGTATCGCCAGAAACAAGAGAAAGTAGTTCTATATCCGAATTTAATCTATTCTTCTGGATTATAAGTTTTTTTATGGCAATGATCCTAGCATTATTTTTTTATTTTATTAAAACAAGGGATAGTTTATTTATAGAACTTAAAAAACAACAAGATCAAGAATTAATAAAGAATTTAGAAGCTATTCAAGATTATAAATCAAGAATAAAAAATTTAGAGACTCCTAAAAAGGAAGAGAAAGTTAAGAAGCTGGAAGAAAGTAAAAAGGTTATTATGAAGAAAATTAAGAAAAAACATGGAGAGCAAAGAAAAGAATTTAAAAAACTAAAGAAGAAACAAGGGAAAGTTTCATTGAGAAAGAGACTAGATGAATGGAAGAAACAAGGTTATAAAATGGTAGACACAAAAGAAGAATTAAAAAAGTTTACTAAACAGAGAATGAACAAGCAATTAAAAAATTGGAAAAGTCAAGGATATAATACAGGTTTCTTAAAAAGGTAGAAAGGTATAAAAACTAAAAAGGACTAAATAAAACAAAGATGGTTACTAGAAAAAAGGTGAATAAAAAAATCGATAAAACTTCTAAAAATTCTTCAATGAACAGAAAAGATTTTGAAGCTTTCAAATTTGGAGTTCAAAGATTAAAAGAGCTTAAGGAAGAATTTGATTCCTTAGATACAAGAGGGTTTAGTAAAGAGGCTCAGAGAATAAGATCAAAACTAAATAATGTTTCTGAAATTCCGAATATAGAAAGAGAATTAAGAGAATTAAAATTAAAAATAAATAAAAAATACAGACCTCAAAAAAAGAGAAGAAATTTTATTAAGAGGGATATAGAAGATATAAAGGAAGATATTCCTGAATTAAAAGAAGAAATCAAAAAGTTAAGTAAGAGGGTTGGGACCTCTAGAAAAAAAGAAACAAGTATAGATTCAGGAGTTGGAAATTTAGTGGATGTTGAGTTTAATACCTTTTTGAGTGATGTAAAAAATTCTCTTTCAGGTAGAATTAGAAATCGGGAAAAAGAGATTGATGATACTTTGAAAATTGATTTACAAAAAAGAGATCAAAAATTTAGAAACAAATACGCTGACCTTGTTAGAGAATTTAACAAAAAACAAAGAGAATCAGAAGAAACATTAAACAAAAAACAAAGAGAATCAGAAGAAAAACAAAAAAGATCAGAAGAAGCATTTGATAAAAAACAAAAAAGATCAGAAGAAATATTAAACAAAAAATACGCGACAAAAGTAAAGGTTTCCTTAAGTAAGGAGATTTCTGAGAAATTTAATGAAAAACTTAATGAAAAATTAAATTCCGAAAAAGTTGCTCTTGCAAAAGAATACAAGGCATCCTTAAAGGCGCATGCGCAGGAATCACTTGCAAAACAAAAAGAGGACATGATTGAAAAGTTACAGAAAGATAGAGAGAAATTTAATCTTTATAAAGAAGAAGAAAGAGAAAAAATGCACGATAAACTTGTTGATGAATTTCACAAGAAGTTAGAATCCGAACTTACAAGAAAAGAAAAAATTATCAAGAGTCAAATACAAAACAATTATGATCTAAAATTGAAATCACAATTACAGGAACATGAAGCAAATATGAAAAAGAAAAAAATCGATCTTGAGATAGAAATGCAGAAAAAGATTAAACAAATTTTAGTCAATTAACAAATTCTTTAACACAACCCAACATCAACCCGAAAATCAACCCATCCATCCTCATGAACAACCCATGCATTTTCAAAAGGAATCATCTCAACAAGCTCACCCCCCAGACAAATCACTTCATAATCCTGACAAAAAGTCCCCTCACAAATAGCCTTCGTGTAACTATACTCATCTAAAATAACATCTCCCGTAATCCCACCAGAAAGCCCCCATGCCAAACCAGCTCCAGCTACAACGAGCAAACAAAATAATACTGCTAAAAGTAACTTCTCCATAGTAGTACTATGATAAATCTATTTAAAAACTTATCTATTCCAGTCAGTTAAATAAAAACGCTTACTATTTCATCTTTAGATTTATTTTCAGAACCGTTTCTTCTTGCTTTAACATAAGTCCAGTACATATTTCCTGGAAGTATTTTTACCACTTCATCAACATCCTTAGGCATACCATCAAGTTTCTTTGTAAGATCTTTTGCATGACCTTCTCTAATATCTAATTGTATTTTCGCCCAATTTAATTCTGATTCATCAGATTTTGAATGAGTGCCAAATTCTTCATAATATAAAAATACAATTTCTGGATCCCTAGGTTTAGATCCTTCATAATCAAGGGTTATAACAAGCTTGCGCTCATTAGAATCTTTCATATTTAAAAGTTCTTTTTTATAAAATGTCATAGAATCCACCAGCAAAATCACTTTATAAAAATTATTATACTCCCATCCCAACAAAAACATCTACATCAAACAATATAAGCAATCCAACCAAGCCCCGACGCAACGCGTCAACCACCGATGCAAAACATCACCTACCAGCGACAAATCGCTAACCACCTACCAGCGAAGCGTCCATAATATTTCGCAGAAATATTAATAAGAACAGTATAAGAAAACACTAACTTTCTCTCTCTAATCAATCTTTATCAGAAGATAAAAAATTGTGGCTTCAAGGAAAATCTTTGGATTTTACCTTGTTAACACATATATTTATGTGGCTTTTAGTAAATGCATGCTGAACAAATCGCAAAAGCTCAATGCTTACACACCATTTCTATCAACGCAGTCTTTTACTGCGGCCTATATTGTCTCGTTTTGCGGACTGCTTCGTGCTTAGATGCTTTCAGCACTTATCAGTTAGAGCGTAGCTGCCCAGCCTGCTCATAACAACTGGTAGACCAGAGGCTCCGAACCCACGTTCCTCTCGTACTGGAGGGTCCTTCCGCTCAGACAATAACACATCTAGTAGATATCATACAAACTGTCTCACGACGTTCTTAACCCAGCTAACGATCCCTTTTAATGCGTGAACTCCGACACCCTTGGATGCTTGTGCACATCCAGGATAGGAAGAGCCGACAGCGATGTAGCAAACCGCCCCGTCAATGTGAACTATCGGGGGCGACAACCCTGTTATCCTTGAGGTACCTTTTCTGTCATCATCGTGATCCATTAAAAATCATCGATGGTTCGTTAAGCCCAACTTTCATTCCTGCGCTTCTTGCTGTTCAAAGCACAGTCAGACAAGCTTTTGCCTTTACACTCTACTCCAGATTTCCGACCTGGATGAGCTTGTCTTTGGGCCCCACAGATATTCTTTCTGCGGGGTGCCGCCCCAGCCAAACTGCCCGCCAATTGCTGTCTCAAATTTCTCAGATTAGCGGATCCATTAAAATTGGGTAGTGTTACACTTTTGCTCCACCTAAGCCGGAACTTAGGCTTCAACGCTTCTACCTACTCTGGGCAATCATAATAAATTCGCAACAACAGGTTGCAGTAAAGGTCTACAAGGTCTTCGCTTCCCACTAGACGACACCGGCCTTTTCACCGGTAAATGATTTCGGAGGGTGCAAGTTAGGGACAGTGACAACATCGTTAAGCCGTTCATGCACGTCACCATTCAGATGACAAGGCATTACGCTCAATTTGTTATTCTGCAATTATTGAGAGCAATTGCAACTCTACATGTCGCCATGCAGTTCGGACTCTATCTTCACAAAATTACTTTGTGTCAAGCGTATTAGTCTCTGAGGATTCTAGAATTATTTATTTTTATCTTGTATTAAACTCCAAACAAGATAAATTAGAAAGATTCCTATAATCGCAATAATAATTGGAGAATTACCCTGAATTTCTGCATTATCTGTAGTTAATTCAAGTATCAATCCAAATAAAAAAGGAATGATTACCCATCCTCCTACTAAGGACGAAGTAACTTTCCAAAAATTTGGTTGAAATTCCATAGTTTTTATATTAATTAAGATTATTTAAATCTTTTCAATCCTAGCCTTTCCTGCTGATTGTCCGCACTCATCTGATTTTTACGCGATCCAACTATTTAAATTTTCGTTGTCGTTGTACAGTGAGATTCTCGGAGTTTCCAGCATATAGCTTGATTTTCTTCTCATAGCTTAAATTCGATTTTTTCAATAGTCCAGTGTTTACCCTATGATGCTTGAAGCGTCTCACAATTTCTTGTAAGCCGTAAGGCAACGTTCTACCTTAAGAGCCTCATAGTTAGGCCCGCCGTTTGATGGGCCTTCGACCGGTTGAAACCGGTGTTTGGACACCACCACTGGGCAGACTTCACCGAGCATACTCGTCCTTTCGGAATTGCGCTCAGCTACGTTTTTGGTAAACAGTCGTGCCATCCTTGTTACTGAGATCTACTCCCCCATACAATGAATCATACAAAAGAATAGACATCCCTTCTACCGAAGATACGGGACTATTTATGCCGAATTCCCTTAACTTGATTAACCCTTCACGTCTTAGCCTTCTCAGCTAGGGTACCAGTGCCAGTTCTTGGTACTGCTCAACTCTTTCTATTTCCTAAACTTTTCACTGACTCTTGGACTCAGCAGATTAAAAAACAATTCGCAAACTTCTCTTCATTACAATCCACAAGCTTCTTGTTTTCGGTGCCTCTCGACACTCCACTTATCCGAAAGCGATTTAGAAACTTAACGAAAAAGTTAAGTACAGGAATATTAACCTGTTCTCCGTCGTCATATTCAGTTAAGGTATGACTTAGGTGCAGACTAACCCTTGGCTAATTGATAGTGCCAAGGAAACCGTACCCTTTCGACGTCTTTCGGTTCTCAGAAAGATCAGATCCTACTCACACCAGGATTCGCATTACTAATCGCTCCAGCATCGCTTACGCGAAACCTTCTGCGCAATTAATACGCCTGCTTACCATAACATCCTTTACTGGATGTATCCGAAGTATCGGCAATCTACTTTAGCCCCGTCCATTTTCGGGGCCACAATTCTCAATGGGTGAGCTGTTACGCTTTCTTTAAAGGATGGCGGCTTCTAGACCTACCTCCCCACTGTCTCAGAATTATGACTCCCTTCGTTACACTTAGTAGATATTTTGGGGCCTTAACTTCGGGCTCCCTTGTTCGGGTTTCGTGACAGCATCTTACATGCTGCCGCTGTTTCCGGTAGTACGCAGTTTATAGGTTCTGAGTTAGAAAAATTTCCGTAACAAAGTTGTCCTGCAAAATTTATCTGTACTTTACCCCATAAACAAACTATACCGAACTATACCTAGGCATATTTCAGCAGGAACCAGCTATCGCCAGATTAGAGTGGCTTTTCACCCCTATTCCCAAATCATCCGAGTACATGCACGTAACAACGGTTCGGACCTCCATTTCTCTTTCAAAAAACTTCATCCTGTTCAGGAATAGATCATCTGGCTTCAGGTCTTACCCTTGTGACTAACGCGCTTTCACACTCGCTTTCGCTTCGCCTTCCTTTTTTAAGCTCGCCACAAAAATAAACTCCCTGGCTCGTTCTTCAAAACGCACGCTACAACTCCGTAAAGCCGTAGCTATTTTGTAACTATTAGATTTCAAGTCTTTTAACTCACTTGTGAGTGTACTTTTCAGCTTTCCCTCGCGGTACTCGTTCGCTATCGGACTTAAATTACTATTTAGGGTTAGGAGTTAATTCTCCCATATTCAAACGACTAATCCAAGTCGTCCTACTCGTTTAAGACCTCTCATATACTTTTCATTTACGGGACTATCACCCTCTAAAGTGTTGCTTTCCAGCAAACTTCAACTCAAGTACTTAGAGATTATATCTCACCACATCTCTTACTCTGTTTCCAGAGAGATTCAGCTTGCCCTGTTCCCTTTTCGCTCGCTGCTAATAAGGGAATCATTATTATTTTCTTTTCCTGCCGGTACTAAGATGTTTCAATTCCCGGCGTGACTTTTCCTTTCGGAATAAACACGTTTCGCATTCGGAGATCTCGGGGTCAAAGGTTGCATGCACCTCACCCGAGCATATCGCAGCTTGCCACGTCCTTCATCAAAATTTAAGCCAAGCTATCCATCTAATAGTTTCATAGAATCTATCTTCTTTATTTGATCAATCAAATCATTTATTTAGTTCGGGCAGTAAACTGCCCGACCAAATGTCTATAGTGTTTTCTTATACTGTTCTCATCGAATATAATACGGGGGTTAGCCGTAATTCTCAAACTCCCCAAGACAACGTAGTTGTTCTCGGTTCATCGCCAGTTTTTTTAGAAGCTAACTCTGCTTCTTCTTCCCAAAAGAGGGTTGAATATAAATCCCAAAGGGAATGGACCCGCCGCGAATCGAACGCGGGTATCTTCGGTGCAAGCGAAGTATTCTACCACTAGACTACGGGCCCTTTGTTGTGACAAGGGCAAGTTGTCTTCGTGAACCTTCTCTGAAGGTACTCTAGACTACGTGCCCAAGTTTACCTCGGCACGAGTCACTCGCACCGACTAATAATGAAACTAGATGACCAATTCTAACATTGCTTAATAAAATTTAAAGTTAACATAATTAGTTAACATTTTTAATTTTAACGCAGAAATTTCGCAGAGTAAAATAATGTGAAGTGTGTAAACACACATGAACATTTTTTTACCAAGAAATTTCAAGATAAAATTAAAAATAGGAGGTGATCCATCTGCAGGTTCCCCTACAGATACCTTGTGACGACTTAACCTACCTTGTCGTGAAAAGGTTTTTCCCAAAAAGGGCTTCACCCCTTCATAACTCGGTTGGTTTGACGGGCGGTGTGTGCAAGAGACAGGGACTTATTCACCGGACAGTGCTAATATCCGATTACTACGAATTCCATCGTCATGAGGGTGGGTTGCAACCCTCAATCTGGACTGAGATATGCGTTAGGGGATTAGCTTCTCCTCTCGGAGTCGCATCCATTTGAACATACCATTGCCGCGCGCGTGTAGCCCAGGGGATTAGGGACGTACTCACCTAACGTAGCCCGCACCTTCCTCCTTGTTACCAAGGCAGTCTCGATAAGGTACCCATTTCTGTAGTAATTATCGACACGGGTCTCGCCTGTTACCTGATTTAACAGGTCACTTCACAGCACAGGCTGACGTCGGCCATGCATCTCCGCTCAGCGTGTCAGGTAAGCCCTTCAGACTGACCTTCATCCTGCTGTCGCTCCTGGTGAGGTTCACGGTGTAAAATCTAATTGAACCGCACGCGTCACTCGTTGTATGTCTCCCCGCCAATTCCTTTAAGTTTCGATCTTGCGACTATACTTCCCAGGTAGCTCACTCTTCGCCTTCGCTTCAGCACCGAATCCTCCCGAAGAGGGCCCGATGTTTAGTGAGCAGTGTTTACTGCCAGGACTACACGGGTATCTAATCCGTTTTGCGCCCCTGGCCTTCATCCCTCACTGTCAGATTCGTCCTCGTAAGATGCCTTCGCTCATTGTTAGTCCGCCGAGGATTAACACATTTGACCGTTACCCCCGGTGTACTTCTTACGTCTACCGATCTCTAGCCGCTCAGTATCTCCTGCACTTCACCACGCTTGAGACGTGGGATTTCACAAGAGACTTAAACGGCAAGCTACGGATGTTTTAGACCCAATAAAAAGGGATGCAACTTGAACTGCTGGTATTACCGCGGCGGCTGGCACCAGTCTTTCCCAGTCCTTATTCTCCCGGGTTTTTACGCCGAGAAAAAGTTTTTCAAAAAGAAAAACACTTTGGTTCGCATTATCACACTTTCGTGCATTGTAAATGTTCCGCGACTGCTGCACTCCGTAGAGCTAGGAATAGTGTCTCAGATTCCTTCTCCGGGCAACTCCGCTAAGAGCCCGTACTGATCATCGCCTTGGTAGGCAGTTACCCCACCAACAAGCTAATCAGCCGCAGACTCATCCTTGAGCACGAGTTTCAGGGATCTACCTTTCCAGGTCAAATCCCCTATGAAGTGTTAGACACAGTTTCCCGTGCTTATCCTTCACTCAAGGGTAGATTATCTACGTGTTACTGAGCAGTTTGCCTTCCTATGATAAATCAAAGAAAAGACTTGCATGTCTAAACCCAAACCAAATAGCTGCATCCTCCAGCAGGATAAACTGGAATTAAACAAAATTGTTCTTTAGAATTTTCGAAAAAATTCAATCCTTATTTGCTTTCAAAAGATAAAGGTTAAACCTTTTGAAATTTGCTATCATAAATATGAATGATATCTAAATTAATTCACACGTCTGCACGACGTATTTTATTTAGAAAGATCGCTCCATCACTTTAAGACATAAATATACTTCAACAATATAAAATTGCTAAAGATACATAACTAGAATTGATCATCATCACACCCGATACAATGATCCGGCGCTCATTCTAGCTTCAAAACTGTAAATTGAAGCTTTGGATATTATCTCCAAAGTTTTCATTTGCATTATTATGCGCAAAAATACTTTTATAAAGGTATCGCTATAAAAAAATTACTTCATCGACGGAAGACAAAAGATAATTTAATAAACTATTTTTATTCATCAGATATATGGCAACAGATGTTATTATCATATTGGGCTCGGCGCCAAATAAAGATAAATCTATCTCAGCAGTCGGAAAATCAAGAGTAGATTTTGCAATAAAATTATACAAGAAAAATCCCAATTCAAAAATAATAACCTCAGGGGCATACTCCTGGCTGCTCAACAAAGATCCCGGATACAGGGAAGCAGAAATAGTCAAAAATTATTTGATCGCAAATTCGATTGACGAAGATTCAATCATC
>CAJVYT010000100.1 GCA_913009765.1 uncultured candidate division Zixibacteria bacterium | reverse complement strand
TGACGCGAGTACTGCCTCCACTTTGTGCATTCGGACTTGTGCTCTTCCGATCTCGTTGAATATTGATTTTTTTTATTTTTTTTTTTAATGATACGGCGACCACCGAGATCTACACTCTTTCCCTACACGACGCTCTTCCGATCTTAGTTTTATATGCACAATCAATTTCATCACGATAAATGATGAGTACTTTACTACCATCGTATACTAATGAAAACTTAGAATTATATTGTATAAAATATGCTCCTTCAGACATAAGAAGTTCAAAGTTCCTTCCTTTAAAGACAAATAAGATTTCGAAAATAAGCCACTCCTTTAAAACCATAATTCACCCATCTTTGAGAGTACAATTGAAGTATCTCCTACTCTGTTAGTGGCCCGCTTTTTCAGCCATTTCCAATACAGGTATCCTTCAAACGTATCTTATCCATTTTTGTAATAAACTTCGGAAGCCAACCATATTTAGCTCCTATAAAAAGGAAATATTATAATAAATTACTCACTACCGCATCTACTGTTTTTTAAAAATGGGCTGAAAAATCATAAACATTTCAGCGTTCATTAAATCTCTATATTTCAACCAGTCCTGTGAGTGGCTACCAAATCCAAGAAAATAGCATTCAAAAAAATAACCTTCCTAAAGCGCTGAAGAGCTAAATGTGAAACCCTTTCCCAGATGCTCAGGGCAAAAGCAAGAAAGATGTGTAATTCTCCCTTTTTCTTTGGGATTGGGTTAATACCTCTGGCAAGGATTCGTTTTCTAAGAGCTGTAGCTATATCACTGTTGCCATGTAAACTTTGGTTTTTGCTTACTTGCTTACGATAATATTCTAAAGTTTTTTTGCACGCAGTTCCTGGCTCCAAGACTTGAAGACTGCATTCAGGGCATTTAAAGTGTCTGATTTTTTTAAAAAGCTCTTCATCGGTCACCTAATTATTTTTCTTTAAAACTGCAGGTAAATACGTCGACTTTCCCACAACTTTTGTCATAAATGAATGTATGCCAGTAAATATAAAGGCAAGAACAATAGTCTTTAAAAGAAAACTCACCCAAATTACTGCAACTTGCATTGGAAGCCTCATAATATGTATTGCACTAAAAAAATAAAGATATATCCAATAAGGCTTGCCCGATCTCCTTATAAATATATAATCATATCCCTTCATAGCCAGGCCAAGGATATAGGAAAGTATGGCTATCCCAATCCAGGAGAAATTTATATAAGATTCTCCCCAAAAAGTTGTCGGCATGGAACCACCTGCAAGAAGCTTATACCAATTGTTAAGAGCTGTTGTAAAAACCGGCTTGTCAGGATAAATGAACCTTGGAATAAAAGAGAACGGAATATTTTTATAGGTAGCCCCTAACTCATAATCATAGTCATTAGAATAATGCAGTAATAAATAGCCTAAACTCTTACCGTCATAAAACCGGTCTGTTATTTCAGCAACGATGTTTGTATCCTTATACTGAAGTTTCTCCTTTGCCGCCATAAGTGTTGCTGGTACAGATGATAAATTAAGCCTTGATACCTGGTATGATGTAAAGGCAACATATCTATATGTACCCAAAATAGCCAGAATCGGAAAACTTGCAATGACAAGAACAGCAATTGTTTTTCTGGGTATCGTTCTCTTTATGAATATATAGGCAAATATAGGGGCCGAAATAGTAAACACTATGGGCTCCCTTGATCCGGCAGGTATATACCATAACATTTCCAAAATCAATACGATAATTGCTATTACAATTTTTCTATTTTTTTCTCTCTTTCTTTTTTCTGAGAAGGCGATTAGAAATAGAGCTCCAACGACAATCAGCCCGTATCCACTAAGTTGAGCAAAAACGGAATAAAAAGGACTGGTAAATTGATAATCCGTTCTGTAAATCTGGTAATAACTACCGGTTGAGAGCAAAACAAACCGCCCAATCCAAATTAATGCCAATAGAGGTAAAAGTACTAAAAAGAGCCTGGTGTATGAATTTTCGGATATTTCTATACGAGGGAAGTAGAGTGATTTTTTAACACTCTCGTAACCCAAGAAAAACATGGTCTGTCCAAGAAGGGCAGCAAAAGAGGTAATTGCGTATCCATATCGGTATCCATAAACGTCAAGATGAGGATTTGCATGATAATAAAAAGCGAGATAAAATACGGGTAAAAGAAATTGCGCAAGAGTATTAATAGAAATCAATAAATCGGCCTGTATTGCAAATCTTTCTGAATACCGCCTATAGAGATAGTAACATATGGAGAAGACAGCAACGAGGGTAACAGAAATCGAGCGAACAACATAATTTTCCTCTGGAATGGCCATCAGTAATACAAGACTAAGTACTATCCCCCAAAGCAAAACAATCCATTGGTTAAGAGTAATTAAAACGTTTCTCTTATACATAATTTAGGAAGTCAGGAAAGCTATTTTTTGAACCATTTTAACCCTATAATCTCATAAGAAGCTATTTTTGCCTATAACCCACATGGAGGTTGTCCATATCTTCGGCGCGCCAAGTCCTGTAAACTTCAAGAACAAGTTGCTGATCTGAGTAAAGGCAATATAGCTAAATAACCTTGGATAATTTATCAGCTTATATGGTTGTGGCCTCTCATCAAGGACAACAACTTTCCTGAATCCAATCATTCTTAAAAGACCTTCTGCAACTCCGGATGTAAATCCTGTTTCATGTGTTAGATCATTATATCTGTCTCGGGCTCCAAATGGACCATCACAGCAAGGCATTCTTAATATAATCACCCCCATCTTTTAAGGCATTACAGCATTTCTCCAAATATTAGTTTATGTGGTATTTACCAATCTCTCTTTTTGTAATCCTCCTACCATTCTCCATGCTATTATTGTACACCACAGGGCATAAACAAATCCCGCAGTTGCCAGCCCTTCTACCACACCAACAGGCCCAATTTTTGAGGCCAGATAAAAAGTGCTAACCCCTGCCACTATTGCGGATACCAGTTTTGGCATAATATAAATTTTGGAGTTATTGGCAAGCATACCAAAAGTAGTAAGCACCTGCCCCAAATAAAAAAGCCCCCATGCAGCAGTCAACCATGGCAGCAAGAATGAAAATTTGGCATATTGAGTATTACTAATTAAGAGAACCAGGGAATGATGAAATAGAAAAAATAACGATATGAGTATAATTGCTCCTAAAGTATAAACACCTGTCATTACACCTAAAAGTTTATTGGCAGAAATTATATTATGACGATTGGTAAGATCCCCTACCCTCTGAAATGCTATGGGAGTAAAAAGTGTGCTTAGAAAACCGGAACCAAAAATCAGGGGATATACTGCTAATTGTGAAACTACGACAAAAGCACCAACTACTTCAGGTCCATAATAAGTCTGGAGAGACCACCTGTCACAGGACGTATAGATCCAACCAAAAATGCCCCAAACAAGAAAGGGCCAGGAAAAGGAAAAAATCTCTCTACCTAACCCTTTAGATAAAGATACGGCTTTATCCGATTCCAAAACGGAAGATGAAGTTTCAGAAACAGTATAACGGTAAAGGCATTCTGCCATCAATAACACTATAGATGTGGCTAAAAGATATCCAACCATAGCCCAACTTGCATCGGAGACTATTAATACTACCAAAACCGCGGCAATTATAGGCCTTAAAAAGGCATTACCTATGTTAAGGAGGGCAATCTGTTTTCTTTTCCGAGCAGCGGTGAATACAGACAGCCTGAGGCCCAACCACCCTGTAACAGCGCCAACAACGAGAGAAAGTGTCAGCAGAACAGCCCAGTTGGCACCCTTCAACAGCAAGAAAGGAGTTGATATAATTGTCAATAATAAAACTATGTAAATGGCATATCGGGCATACCGATTTGAAACGCTATAAAAGACATCTAAATTACCTCGATCCCTTGAAACAGCCCAGAATCTCATTACACCCTGACCAAGAGGAACAAAAATGTTTGTTCCAATAAGAGCTACAATCGTGTTAGCAAGAGCCAGGCGGCCAAATTCCGAAGGGTCAAGAACATGCGTTAATAACTTTACTCCAAATAATCCCGCTGCGGCTGTTCCTGCCTGCCCAACGAATACCCATGTAGCCTCAGGGGTTAATTTTAAAAGCTTGTTCCAGGGTATATTCATTTAGGGTATATACGAATTATCTGGATCAGGGTCAGATTTGCAATGTTGTATTTATTCGCATAGCGCATGGTGCATAGGACACAGGCCGCCAAACGGGCAGGCTACCGCCATTCCGGAACATTCCGCATGTTCCGGCCCGTAATTCAGAACTCGATTTTCGTGAGGCGGTATTCAATGTTTATAAAGCGAGCAAGCAAGCTGGCAAGCCGACAAGCCGACAAGCCCCGGCTTTGTCGGGACAGGCCGGCAGGCTGGTTGTCTATGCAGCCACTGTAGCATTATGCAGTTTTTCATCTAATGCTTTAATCATATTCTGGATTGCCTCGACTTCTTTCTCATCAAAGTATTTTTCTCCACATTGAGAACAGACATAAGCCGGGAATTTCTCAATAAAAAGATGGTATCCCTTCCTGTCCACTGTATAAGCAACTGATGCCTTTTCCATTTCACCATTGCATAGTAAACATTTCATTTTTTCCTCCTCATCCGGAAACCGGACTCCCATTTTTCCAACGATGGGATATATACCGTTATTATAGCAAGAAATTCTTCTTTAGGTGCACACACAACATGAACAGGTCTTCTCTTACCGGGCATTCCGAACATCAGGCAACTGTGCCCTCGTTTATCCTCCGGATAATCTTCTATTATCTCTCCGCTAAACACCACATACCTTACTTCATCTGTTGTAATCAGCTCATCTTCAGCATTCATTTCATCAAGGGCATGAAGGGTAAAGATAATCTTCTTTTTTGCACTTTGCCTTATTTTGTCTATAAACTCCATAATTGTCTATTTCGTCTATTTCGTTGATAAAACGTTAATTCGTTCTGAGTTCAACGTTCTGGGTTCTATGTTCGAAAGAAGCGAGAAAAGCTGGCAAGCCTACAAGCTGACAAGCTGGCAAGCGAGCAAGCCCCGACTTTGCCGGGACAGGCCGGCAGGGCCGTCTACCAATTACTCAAATATTCAAGCCTATCTTCCATATCTTCCGATGACAAGGTTGATACAAGGTGTAAAAGTCCTCTGACAGTTTCCCCTACAGATATTTGTTTAGCAACGATAATGCCACGGTGATGTTTACTATCTCTCATAAATTCATAATGTATTCCGGGAAAATCCTGAACATTGTGCGTTAACAAAACTGCTCCAATCGAAGATGCATACTCTAATTGCTCCTCATCTGAACTTTCACATCTCTTATGTTCTAATGTCGTTGTTGCCTCTAATCCTCTTAAGCTCAATGCCTTACTGACAGCTATATCTACATCTTCATCTGTATATACTTTAATTTTACCCATTAGCTATCAGTAGGTTAAGCAGCCCCTTTACCAGGTGGATATTGTTTTTGCCAATGGGCCTCGTCCTGTATAAGGGCAATCTCTTCTTCTATCTCCTCTTTATGGTCGTAATAGTAAGAAAGGGCATCATGTATTTGCGATGGATTGAGTTGAGGATACATATCAAGAATCTCAAATATCTCTTTCCCGGCTTTATACCATATAATAATAGTACTCACTGGAATGCGAGTTCCGGAAATAACAGCTCTTCCACCCTGAACCCCTTTCTTTCTAATGATATAAGGATGTTTAAGCCCTTTTACTGTTGGCATCTACTTATCCTCCTTTTAAATCTCAAAACGATTCCAAAGCTAATCACATGACTTTATTTTTCCTGAGAAGATATTTAGCCTGGTTCACCCCTTCGTTGATATTCTAACACATAAATAAAGCACACAAGCCCCGACTTTGCCGGGACAGGCGGGCACTTTACGCATAGGCTTTTTTAAACGTGGGGATGGGCATCTCTTTGCCCTGTTTTCGTAATGCTTCCATGTGACAGGCAAATGCTTCTTTTGCGTTTTTTACGGCCTCCTCTATAGTGCCTCCACCCGTAAGTATTTCCGGAATATCAGGGAATCTCACATAAAGCCGGTGTTCATCTTTGTCTGGTGAGGGAAATATCACAATTTCGTAGTCTTCTATTGTAAACATTGCTTTATTACCTCCTTTACATCCAGAACATGACAGAATTTATTCCTACCATGTGGTTTTACTATAGTTAATGTTCTTTCGCCATTAGAGAAAGAATAATGACTACCTTTCACATTTATTATATCATATCCTTTATTTTTCAAAACCTTGCATAATTCCTCAAGCCTTACATTTTTGGGATTCGTTTTAATCTTTTCTGACAATTTTTCAGCTTTCCCCAAGATTATTTATCCATTCCTCTCATAAAATATAGAGGGGTAACGGAAAGGTCCCCTCACACACAACGCCCACAAGCTGGCAGGCTGACAATATATAATACGCTGGAGAGGCGGAGGGCAAGGGGGGAGGCAATGTCCGATGTCCGATGTCCTGCGTTCTACGTTCAAGGTTCCGGGTTTATCGGGTTTGTTGGGTTTATTGGGTTAATCGCGTTCATGGCGTTAATAGCGTTAATAGCGTTTATTGGGTTTGTTGCGTTTGTTGGGTTTGTTATCAAGTTAATCAAGCCAAAGGATCATGTTTGTGTGTTAAACTCATTGATTAGCACTTCTTTTTATTTCAGAAAGGATTTCTTCTATAGATGGCCTTTTAGCACTAATAATTGATTTCTCAGCATGTTTATGTTCTGGATAGGTACCAATTTCAGGATGGTGCGGGCAATTGTCATATCTGAAAACAATGCTTCCGTCTGCTTTTTGATAATGATATCAATAACTTAAATATTTACGAGCATTTTGTCCAAAATATATCGCCTCGCTTATTTCCAGAAGAGAATTGTCATGAAAACGTAATTTGATCCTTAAGTTTCCCCTGTCCTTTGATAGAATCTGTTCAGTATACCTTTCAATCACTATGTTCGGTAAAGAAAGTATCAGGGACTGGATTAACTCAAAATATTGTATTATTTTATTCATGCACTGATTTTTATGTTAGCGTCTATTTCCTTTCTCAATTCAATGTATTGCTGGTAGTCACCAGCCCACTCGATAAAATCTCTTGTATCTTCTAACTTACCTGATAAATATTTTGTATAAAACTCGTCTGAAGACATCTGGTATTTTTGTTCATAAGTAACAAGGGATCTTAAAAGAGCCTCAATGGCCTCCGTTGCTGTTAAATATACTTCTCTTTTTATTGACATAAAATCCTCCTGCAAGGACATTTTTCATATTTTACCATAATATATCTGGTCTGTCTCGTTTATTTGGTCTATATCGTTGATTTCGTCTATTTAGTTAAAATTCTGAAATATTCGATTGTTTCCTTTAGTCCTTCTTCCAAGCCGGTCTCAGGATTCCAGTTCAATCTATCCATTGCAAGACTTATATCAGGCTTTCTCCGTACCGGATCATCCTGAGGCAGCGGCTTATAAACAATTTTAGATTTTAAATGTTGGGTTTTGTGCGTTGAGTTGACCAATTCTATAACCTTTTCAGCGAGTTCGAGGATGCTGAATTCAACAGGATTTCCAAGATTCACAGGGCCTGTAAAGTCATCAGGACTATTCATGAGCTTGATCAGGCCATCTATAAGATCATCCACATAGCAGAAGCTCCTCGTCTGGTTTCCATCTCCAAAGACGGTTATATCTTCCCCTTTCAGGGCCTGCATAATGAAGTTACTCACAACCCTGCCGTCGTTGGGGTACATCCTCGGGCCATAGGTGTTAAATATCCGGGCAACCTTAATTTTCAGCTCATGCTGGCGGTGATAGTCAAAAAATAGCGTCTCCGCGCAGCGTTTGCCTTCATCATAACATGATCTTAATCCAACAGGATTTACATTTCCCCAGTAGCCTTCAGGCTGGGGGTGAACTGCTGGGTCGCCATAGACTTCAGATGTCGATGCCTGAAGGATTTTTGCTTTGACCCGCTTGGCTAATCCAAGCATGTTGATAGAGCCGTGAACCGATGTCTTCGTGGTCTGTACCGGGTCGAACTGGTAGTGAACAGGTGAGGCAGGACAGGCAAGGTTGTAAATTTCGTCAACCTCAACGTAAAGAGGGAAGCAGATGTCATGCCTCAGGACTTCAAAATATGGATTCGATATGAGATGGGCGATATTTGAACGCCGGCCTGTGTAAAAATTATCAACACACAGGATTTCATGTCCTTCCTTGAGAAGCCTTTCACAGAGGTGTGAGCCGAGGAAACCGGCACCGCCGGTGACGAGGATGCGTTTAGTGGAATCGTAGTTTTTCATTTTCTGGTTTTTAGCCGCAAGATTTTCTCAAGATATAATCGCATGGGGCATGGCTAAAGGCAAAGTAACTGCTTACCACTTTACTAATAAGGCAACTTTCACCACGAAGAGCACGAAGGGCACGAAGAGAAAGAAATATGTCGGGGTCAGATCTTAAATGTTAAGTATCTTACGGCCTATTTCGTCTATTTAGTTTATAGCGTTTGTTTGGTTTGTATCTCTGCGAGAAAGGTAGAATGCGAGAAAAGGGAAATAAGTTGATTCTTAAATTAACTCTGTTTATACTCAAGGAAGTCAATTTCCTTCACTGACACAAAATCAGTATCTGCACTCATAAGGGGAATACCAAGATAAGCAGAGGTTGCTGCTATGATTCCATCGGGAATTTTCAGTTTATAATTTTTCAGAAATTCTATAGTATAATCCTTGATACGTTTATTTATATCAATAATCACACAGTCCTCAAGAAAATCATGAATTAGTTTCTCTTCTTTCCTGTTTAGCCCTGGATATCCTAAAAGTTCCAATTCGGTAACAAACGATATATGAATTATCTGGCCATCTAATAATTCTGCAATACGGGAATCACCTCCGAACAGATAAAGTGCAATATTTGTATCAATCAGTATATTCATTCCACTCTTTTCTGACTCGCCTCTGATAAGATAATGGTTCTTCTTTTAATTTTAGCTTACCGATATACTTAGAGGCGTTAAGTGTTTTCACACTTTTAAGACTTCTCTGTATTTTTCGCCTTATTTTTGTAATGTCGTCACTCTTTTTAATTGTGATGGTACCCATTGAATGCCTCCAGATACTGCAATGTTGTTTTGAACAATAAGATTCCTTTTATTGCTTAAATTATAACATAAAGTGTTTAGTCCGTTTGGTTGATTTCGTTTATCTCGTTGGGTTGGTCTGTTTGGTTGATTTGGTTAAATCCTGAAAATCTTCAATTGTTTTAGTCAGTCCTTCTTCAAGCCTAATTTCCGGTTCCCAATTCAGCTTTTCTTTAGCCAGGCTTATATCAGGCTTTCTCTGTGTCGGGTCATCTTACTAATAAAGCGACCGATTCCCATATTACTAATAAAGGCAAGAACTGATTACCACGAAGTACACGAAGAGCACGAAGGGTTTCTTACTAATAAGGCAAAAACTCACCATATTACTAATAAAGGCAAAAACTGATCACCACGAAGTACACGAAGAGCACGAAGGGCAGATTCAAGGCTTTTCTTAAAGGCAAAAACTGATTACCACGAAGGGCACGAAGGGCACGAAGGGCAGATTCAAGGCTTTTCTTAAAGGCAAAAACTGATTACCACGAAGTACACGAAGAGCACGAAGGGTTTCTTACTAATAAGGCAAAAACTCACCATATTACTAATAAGGCAAAAACTGATCACCACGAAGGGCACGAAGAGCACGAAGAGAGGATACAAGAGTTATCTTTAAGCAACTGCTTACCATACAACTTTCACCACGAAGGGCACGAAGAGCACGAAGAGAGGATACAAGAGTTATCTTACCATATTACTAATAAGACAACTTTCACCACGAAGGACACGAAGAGCACGAAGAGAGGATATAAGAATTATCTTACCATATTACTAACTAAAGGCAACTTTCACCACGAAGGACACGAAGGGCACGAAGTACGGATACGGAGGGGGTCTTACAATAAAAATAACTTTTACCACGAAGGGCACGAAGAGAGGATACGAAAAGTTTCTTGTAACTGATTACCACGGAAAGGTTTATTGAAGTTGATCAACGATCCTTTATCTGTATTTGTTAACTTCATATTTTTCTCCGTGCTCTTCGTGCTCTTCGTGGTGCTCTGTTTTTAGTTGTGAGAGTTATCTTTAAGCAACTGCTTACCATACAACTTTCACCACGAAGGACACGAAGAGCACGAAGGGTTTCTTACTAATAAGGCAAAAACTCACCATATTACTAATAAAGGCAAAAACTGATCACCACGAAGGGCACGAAGGACACGAAGAGAGGATACAAGAGTTATCTTTAAGCAACTGCTTACCATACAACTGATCACCACGAAGAGCACGAAGGGCACGAAGAGAAGATACAAGAGTTATCTTTAAGCAACTGCTTACCATACAACTTTCACCACGAAGGACACGAAGGGCACGAAGAGTTTTTTAGACAGGATGAACAGGATAATGATTAAAAACAAGCTTTTCTCTATCTTTTATCCTGTTAATCCCCTTATCATTTTCCATTTCCCATTTGTCATTTATCATTTTTTACCTACTCCCTACTGCTTACTATTCTGTATCCTAACCTTAGCCTGTCTTGTACTCTTACCCGAATGCTTTCGGGATGGCCATAGTGCTCTTTATCTTGTTGATCCTGTCTAAAAAATCCTCTTCCTGTGCCTACTATGGTCTTTGTCCTGCCGATATCTGCACCTACGAGCGTAGTATTGGGAAACTACTTCCTTGAAAGGATGGATAGAAATTCTGAAGCCTTTAAAATTCTTATCCCAGCATATTCTTTCAGTCTTAACGTTAGACCGTTAGGTCAGGTCTACACATTTTACACAAGCTGGCAAGGGGAAAGGATAACCGGTTTATTTCTCCATCAATTTATTTAAAAGTTCGCTGGCTGTAATAATATCTATCCCTGCATAAGTCTTCAGGCTTAATAGATGGTTATCGCCTGAAACAATGACAGATGCCTGCGCAGATACAGCACATTCTAATACTCTGTTATCGTCAGGGTCTTCTTTTATTACATTAATTTTATTTCCTGGTTCTATTAATGTGGCTATTAATGCAATCTTTGCAACTGCCTTTTCAACTGTATATTCTTTGCCTTCAAGCTTTTTAGAAAACTTCCTCCTTTTTAAAACTCCTTCTAATTCTTTTAATATATGTGACGATATAAAAAACCGGATTTCTTGTTTTTCAGCTTTTTCAATAACCTTAGCTTCATTTCCGTCCCATAAAAGACCTGAAATGAGTGTGTTAGTATCCAGGACAACCGACTTCAAAAGGCTCCTTCTATCCTTTCTTCCTGTATTTCCTTATCTCTTCAGCAACATCCTCTGTTCTTAGTCTCTCCTTTTTAGCCAATTCCCTGAAGGGACCGGCAACCTCACTAAAAGGCTCATCCTTAAGGGATTTGAATACCCTCTTGAGGTATATAGTCTCAGAATCAAAAAACAGGTCGAATTCCATACCTTTTTCAAGTTTGAATTTCTCACATACATTCTTTGGTAATTCAATGATCCCTTTATCCAGTAATTTTACTTTTTCCATAGTTCTCACCTCCGAAGTTACTTAATTTTATCATATCTCTATTGTCTCGCTATAAGCTGCCTCTTTATCCGCTGATGGCTTACCATACAGTTTCTTGATATCTTCCATCTCTTCTTTTGACACTGAAGGGATATTTTTAAGGAAAAGTTCTAATGTCTCTTCATGTAAAACCTCTCTAACAGCTTCTTTTATAAGGCTGTAAAGTTCATTTTTGTCAATGG
>CAJVYT010000099.1 GCA_913009765.1 uncultured candidate division Zixibacteria bacterium | reverse complement strand
CGGTTTTTATATTATCAATAGTTGTTCGATTGAGGTTTGAAAAAACTGCTCCCCATTTATATTTTGGACTCAGCTTCCCTATAAAACCGATATTCCACAAATGTTTCTTACGATAAAATTTGGGAGCTTCTTTAAAATACTGATATGATAAACCAAAATGTGTGTTATTACCAAATTTCATCCCACCTGAAAAGATATACTCTTTATAATCGGTATCATCGGCAACATGCACTTTTCTGTATGCAATCCCGAATCCGTCACGAGTAAAAACTGTCCCCCAGCTTTTGGCAAAATCTCCTTTATAATAGTCAGCAAATATCTGCACGTCTGATGCTCTATATAACGACAATCCGGCAGGATTAACCCACACAGCTTCAGAACCAAAAACAGAGGCAGCAGGTTGATAATAAAATAATGTTTTAGGTATATCAACTCTTTGTGCAGCGGTGGTTTGAACAATTAGAAAAATTATGAATATCTGAAATATTTTATAACGCACTATTTTTCTCCTTTAGAAAATCCTCGAAAATAAATATTACCGTTCCCGCGTACTGAACTGTTGATAATAGCTTTTCCGTCTCCGGCAATCAAATTAAGCCTATTATTTTGTATAAAGTCCGGTTTTGTTAAAATATCAGTGACTTCTATTTTATTTCCTTCTTCAACCGCCAAAGATATTTGAGCCGAGATATCGTCAGGGATAAGAATTTCAATATCTTCATAACTGTTTGTAACTAATAATTTGTTCGTTGAAAATTCATTCATTGCAATTGTTATCGGTCCATTTGTTGACCGTATATAGTTATAATTTCCCATAGGGTTATATTTTCGAATATCAATACGACCGTAGGAATTTTTCACATTAAGTTCGCCCACAATATCGGAAATTTTTATATCACCACCGTCATTACGCAGTTCAATTTTCTGCTTTGGAGAATGTACTTTATCTACTTGTAAAGCTGCGTGTGAAGTTGTGATAGAAACAGAACCGGATAAATTACGAGCTGTCACTTTTCTATTTGCAGAGGAAATTTCTAAATTATCTATTACATTTTCTACATAAATTCGTCCAAATGATTCCGGCAAGACAAATGAATTAAATGGTCCCTCGGCATCTATATCAAAATATTGAGCATTAAATTCTAAAGAACAAAATTCCGGTAAAACTAAATGAATTTCAACAGAACCTGATTCATTTGTTCCGCTCCATGGTGCCGGATTGGGAGCCCGCAAGTCAAGCCTGAGTCCGTCATGGGTTAATTCAAAATCAACTGAAATAATATCAATAAAATCAATAGCTTTTGATTTAGATTTATTTTTTGCTCGTTTAACGTATGTAAGACGAGCAATATCGGATTCGCTTGTTTCTATTTTAATACTGCCTGAAAGAGTCAGAGCAGAACGTATGACAACTTTACTTCTTGCAGATACTTTTAAAGTTTTGCTAATATCTCTGGTTTTAAAAATATCAGCATTTTCCTGAATAATTTCTTGTGCTGAAAGTGAACTGCATAAAAAGACAAAAAAGATTAAACGGTATACAGATTTCAAAATCATCAGTAACCTCTATCCTTCTTTTTGTAAATCATTCATTAAAATAGAACCTGCAACAGCAGCATTGAGAGATTCGACAGCATTATTATGATCTATCCGTACCGACATGTCTGCTTCTGGCTTTATCTCTTGAGACAATCCAAACCCCTCAGAACCTACCGCTAAAACAAAACGATTTTTAAGAAGCTGTTTTTTCACAAAATGAATAGGCTTTCCATGCATATCGGCAGCAACTAATATTAATTTGTTTTTGCGAATCAGTTTTAAAAGATTAATCGTACTGTCCTTTACTATTTGAACTTTAAATATTGCCCCCATTGTTGCTCGCACTACTTTAGGAGAATACACATCTGCGGTGTCACCACTGACAAAAACAGTATTATACCCAAAAGCTAAAGCTGACCGAATCAGAGTTCCGACATTACCGGGGTCAGATACATTTTCACACCATAATATCTTACGAGTTTTTTTAGATAAAGATTCATCCCCTGACTGCTCCTGCATTTTAAAAACCCCGAGTATTCCTTGAGGAGTTTTAGTATCAGAAAGCATTTTTATATCATTTGCGGACACTTGTGTTGCCAGAATATCCTTTTTTTTGAAATTCATCAGAAGATGTTCTATTCTAACATCTAAATTTGATTTGCTGTAAAGCAGCTTTTCAGGATAAATCTGATGACGAAAAGAATCTTCAAGCAGTCTGACGCCTTCGGCAATAAATTTCTTATGATTTTTCCGCCCTTTTTTGGTCAGGTAGGATTTAATTAATTTTAATTCATTTCTTGTAATTGGCACTTGTATAACCTCTATAAATAATTGTATCTTACCTAATAAAATTAAACTTATAAGTGTATAGCAAGTGAAAATTATCAGCTTTATCATATATATTATTATCTCATGTACAGCTATTTCAACTTTTGGCGGTGAAAATATAGTTATAGGCGGTATTGATGGTATAAATCCATATTCGCAGAAAAAAACATATCCGGTTTTACTTGCCTTATCAGGCGGAGGTGCCAGAGGACTCACTACTATAGGCATATTAAAAGCGTTTGAGGAAAAAAATATAGAAGTAGTCGGAATAGCCGGAACATCAATAGGCGGAATTATCGGCGGTTTATATGCCTCAGGATATTCACCTGAGGAGATAGAAAATATTGCTGATGAGTTAAATTTTACGACTATCTTCTCAAATGCCCCTCCAAGAAAATCTATGTTTCTCACAAAAAGAGAAGAAAACGAAAAACAATTGTTTTCAATACGATTTAATAAATTCAAACCGGTATTTCCGAAAGCATTAACAACCGGACAGGAACTGACATCGTTATTAACACGATTAACGACAAAATCTAATTACCAATGCGGAGCTGATTTTTCAAAACTGCCAATTCCATTTCTGACTATCAGCACCGATATTGTAAGCGGCGAACAAGTTATTTTACAAAGTGGTTCAATCTCAGAAGCAATGCGGGCAACTATGGCATTTCCTCTTGCATTTACCGGAGTTGAAATAGACGGTAGGATACTTATGGACGGCGGTATTGTAACACCTATTCCTGTTGATTTGGCACGAACTGTCTCTTCATTGTCTCAATTTGTTATTGCGGTAAATTCTGCCAGTAAACTTGCCAAAAAAGATGAAATTTTAACCCCGATAGATATTGCCAATCAAGTAACATCTATTATGACTGCCGATAAACTACAAGCTCAGCTTGACAAAGCAGACTATGTTTTATCTCCTCCGATTGACAAATACCTTTCTTCAAGTTTTAGTAAAAAGGATTCTATCATAGCAATTGGGTACCGGTACGGTTTAGAAAAAGCCGATGATATCATACATAAAATTAAGCAAAAACAATCGGTCACACTTTGTAAAGTTACTGAAATTCAATCGCAAACCTTACAAGAGACAGAGAAAAATAAGCTGTATGAATCTTTATCAAAACAAGAATTAACGTATGAAAAACTTATAGAAACTCTGAAAAAATTTGTTGTAGCTAATAATTATTTTGAACTCGACTTATCAATTGAAAACATAGCAAGCGATACTACACTTATTGCTCCTAAAATTCTGAAAATTGACGGATATAAAAATTTCTCATCAGACAACGTTCAACTACAATTTTCCGGAAACACTATTCTCTCAGATATTGAACTTGCTAAATTATTTAAAACAAATAATACATTTATCACACCTGCTGTCATAAAAAACGGTTTAGATAGAATTATAAAACAATATGAAAATCTTAATTATGATTTAGTTACTATTAAAAATGTTACAATAGATAGGGTGACTCATACCGTTCTTATTGAGATAGATGAAGCCAGAATAAAATCAATAAACATAGAAGATAATATCGTTACAAAAGATTGGTTTGTCCGTTCATATTTCCCTTTGAAAAGATATGAACCATATTCTACAAAACGTGCTTCTGAAGGTTTACGAAATATTTATGGTACGGATCTGTTTGAAAGAGTGACCGTCGATGCTCTTCCTTCTGATGACGGTGTTGTCGTACATATCAAGGTGAAAGAAAAACATACCGCTCGGTTGCGATTTGGCTGGCATTGGGATGATGAGTATAATTCTGAAGAATTTATAGAGTTGCTCAATGATAATTTTGCAGGTATTGGACTGGAATATAAACTGCATGCACGTCTTGCCCCAAAACGTAAAAATTATTTTTTCTCTTTTAAAGCTGATAGAATTTTCAAAACATACCTGACATCAAAATTTAAAATATACCATACCGAATTTAGACGGAAGTCATATAATTCCAACGACATTCCTGTTGGATTCACTGATGAAAAAAAAGACGGTATCCAAGTTAGTATTGGTCAGCAAATTGAAAGATTAGGTACTGTCTCGGCAAATCTTTCATTTGAAGAACTTAATATTTTTGATTCAGAAACTAATCTTACCGCAAAATTCGGACTCCGAAAACTAACTTTTGAATCGCTATTTGAAAATTTTGATCAACTTCCATTTCCTCATTCAGGCAGCAAACATGTATTCAGTTTAGAGTTTACCGGTAAATTTTTTGGTGGTGATGTAGATTTCACAAAGTTCTATACTTCGCTTGAATCATATTTCTCTGCCGGAAAAAGATTTACATATCATTCTCGTCTCGCACTTGGAGCATCCCGCTCGGGACTTCCGGTTTCAGAACAATTTTATCTTGGCGGAATTGACTCTTTTACCGGATTTCGCACTGACCAACTTTCAGGAGATAAAATGTTTATATTTTCAAATGAACTTCGTATCAATCTCCCGTTAAACCTCTATCTCACTACCCGCTATGATCTCGGAGAAGTGTATATCAGTACAGACCAGATAAAACTTCGGAACTTACGAAATGCCGTGGGAGTATCTATCTCAATGGACAGCCCTATCGGACCATTTGTATTTGGATACGGCATTGCAAATCAAAATATAGAACAAGTATATTTGAATATTGGCTTTAAATTTTAAACAGGAGTATTACTATGCATAAGATTTTTGTCTTCCCCCTTATATTGCTTTTCATCGGATGCGGAACATCTGATAAAACTGAAAGCATAAAAACTGATACCCCGATTGTTGCAAATCAAACAGTAATGCAAAATGCATCTTCAGCACTTATTTCCGGATTTATGTCAAACCTCAAAGCAGAACTTATGAAAGGTGTCAAAGAAGGAGGATTTGCAAATGCGATCAACATATGCCAATTAAAAGCTCCCAAAATCACTGATAATTTTTCGACACAAGGATGGTCTATTAAGTGCGTGACGGTTAAACCAAGAAATATTCATAATCAAGCGGATGAACATGAACAACAAATATTAGCTTTGTTTGCTGACAGTATCAAAAAACTTAAGTTTTTCGATGAATGGAAAGATGTTGAAAACAACAAAGACTATTATTATTACAAACCAATTTATATCGGCAAACTATGTTTAAAATGTCATGGTGATGAAACTAAATTAGATGACAAAGCAGTTGCTGCCTTAAAAGAAAAATATCCCGAAGATAATGCGATTAATTACAATGATGGTGATTTGCGGGGAATGTTTGTCGTATATATCAACAATCTTGATGAACTTGTCAATTTGCAGCAGTCACTTCAAGATAATTTATAACTTTAAAGGATTCACTAAGAGTTAAAAATTATATCCGCCACTAATACGGTAGGTTTCATCTAAATCATCATGCTGTAAGTAAGCAAAATCTAAAGAGAAATTTGAAAAGCTGAAACCTGCCCCGGCGGTAAATCTACCGATATCAAAACCGGTTCGACCAAACAAAACATTTTTATATCCAAGCTCAAAACCATAGTGCGTATCAAGCGAAAGTACCCCGCTCCAATATTGGGCAGCATATTTAATATTCTCAAACTTTATATCTCCACTCATAAAAAATGACCCACTGAAATTATGCATCGCATGTGTCAGCATAAGCCCCGGTTTTACTGTTGGGTAAATAGATTCAGAATTGGAACCGGAATCAAAACTGTCACCGGAATAACGTATAAATCCGGTGGTAATATCTGTTATCATAAGACCAAAATGCAGCTGTTCTTTGAAACGATATAAAAGCCCGGCATCCATAGTTAACCCTTTACCGGTTTCGGTACCAATATCCCGATATATAATTTTGGCGGTAATACCAAAATCAATTTTTTTATTAAATGAACCTGCCAGCGAACCTGCTAAAAGATAATCACCGTGAGTCTCTTCTCTTATAACTTCAGGACGGTTAAACTCGTTGAGTTGTGTTATCTTTATTCCTCCTCCGCCTAAGTAATAAAAATAAAATCCAAACGCCTGAATGAGAGAGTTCTTTTTTGGACGAGCATCAATATATGCTAAATAGTCATGGTTTAAAAGAGAGCCAAAAGTTTCGGCGTGCATTGCAGTTATTGAACGGTTAGTGAGTGACACCATACCTGCCGGGTTCCAGTACCCTGCCGTACCATCAAATCCACCGGCTATCGTAGCTCCACCTAATGCCAATGAACGTCCGCCGACACCAATAGAAAACGCTTCACCAGCAAATTTAGCCGATTCTGACACCTGAGATGTCAATAAGATTACGCTGAGAACAAAAATGAGTCTTTTCATATTCATGTATATAATAAATTATGTACGTTAAAAGAAGTAAAGCGTTGAAACACAATTTCAAAAAAAAAGCCCGCCAATGCGGACTTTTTTTATATTAACTCGTCAAATATTTCTATTTAGTATCTTTGGCATCTTTTGCCACATCTTTTTTAGAAGCCGGACAATTTTTCATTCCATCAACAGAAGTTGTTGATGTTGTCGCAACAGTTGGGATAAGTTCGGCTTTAAAGCCTTTATCTGTAATTGCTTTTGTCAAAGTTTCTGCATTTGCCTTGTCTTTATTAACACAAACGACAGCATTTCCATCTTTATAACTGATACTGACAACTTTATTTACACCCTGAACATCTTCAAGAGCTTTTGTAATAGTTTCTTCACAATTTTCACAGGTCATACCCTGAATAGAAATTTTTTGCATTGTCATAGAACCTTTTTCAGAACACATTTTCATACATTCTTCAACAGGAACACCCATTTTTTTGGCACAGGCTTCCATGTATTCTTTAGAACATGACGCTGCAGAAACAGATGTATTTGTGGCTTTATCTTCTTTTGCACCACAACTTCCGCCGCTACCGCATGCTGATACCGTTGATCCGGCAAATGCAATCAAAGCTAATGCCGCAATAGATAATGATAATACTTTCTTCAAGATGATTCTCCTTCAACTTGTTATTGGTTTTGTTAATAATATTCTAATATAATTAATCTATTTTATAGGTCAACATAAGTTTTATTTAATTGCTTCTTTTCTAATATACTATATTTTCAAATAACAAGAGTATTTTAATTCTGTTTCTTGTATAATTAAACCAAATAATACTGCTTAAAGTTCCAAAATAATAATAAAAATCTACTCATTATGTCCATTTCGAAAAAACAGATACTTAGGGGCTTGTTGAAAAAGTCCAATTTCCAGTCAATTGCAAACGGAGTGTGGCAATCTCATGTTTCTGTTAAACATTAAGCTTAGAGATTGGGTATATATTGATTAAGCAGTGATGATTTAGGTGGGTTTTTGGTTCTTAAACGCCTATTAAAATAAATATTTTTATTCCCTTAAGATTTTCTAAATATTCTTAAACCAAAGCCGATAAATTTATCATTATTTATAATACAAGAAAATATATTTTAACCTAAATTATGAACATTGTTCTCAATTTGAAATGAGAGCAAGTTTATGTAGTATATAGGGATATAATAGGGGCAAAACTGCATGAAGGAGACTTATTTGATATGGCAACGGAGAAAATCTTATTCGTTTTTGATCCCAAAACCTGTGATGAGCAAATTAATAATTATTATAAGTTGAGCCTTACAAATTATACCTGTTTAGAGGCAGATTCTATCGAAAAAGCAAAATCAATCCTTAAATCACAACCGATTGATTTAGTTGTTTCTTCTATCAAACTTTCCGACGGCACAGGTACTGATTTACACAAATATATTTTTGAAAACTACAATTCAATTTTAAGATTTTTATATTCCGAAAACAGTGATAAAAATATTGTATACCAATCTGCAGGATTTATTCATCAATTTATGAATAACGATTGTAAACCGGAACAATTCATAAAAATTGTAGATAACGCCTTTGGGTTAAGAAATGTCTTAGCAAATAATGATTTGCATAAACGTATTACAGGCATAACTAATCTCCCAAGTCCGCCAGAGATTTATAATCAACTTGTAACTGAGATTCAAAAAGAGGACCCTTCTATTCGTCAAATTGCTGAATTGATTAAAAAAGATATTTCAATTACAGCACAAGTACTTCATATGGTAAATTCGGCATTCTTTGGTCTTTCTACTCATGTTGAAAATCCTCTGCATGCGGTCAATCTCCTTGGAATTGACACAATTCAAAGTATGGTATTAACTGCCGGTGTATTCAATCTGTTTAAAGACCCGGGAATACCTGGATATTCTATTGATTCGATATATTCGAATTCCCTTGCTGTTGGCACATCATCAAGACATCTTGCAAATGCATTCGGACTTATCACAAAACAGACTGAGGATGCTCTTATGGCAGGTATGTTGCATGATATTGGAAAACTGGTTATGCTTGCTCATTTTCCTGAAGAATTTAAAAAATCAATCCGATTATCATCTGATAAAGCAATTCCACTTTTTGAAGCAGAAAAACAAATTTTAGGAGTCAGTGATGCAGAAATTGGAGCATATCTTTTGTCGTTATGGGGTCTTCCAAATTCAATTCTTGAAGCAATAGCCCTTCATTATACTCCTGCTAAAACACCGTCTCCTATGACAAACGTATTAACAGCTGTTCATTTAGGATATGCTCTCAATTATGATATACAGCAAAATATTCGTGAGAAATCACTCTCGGCAGTTGATATGGATTATTTGGATAAACTTAATTTAAGTGCAAATGTAGATTCCTTAAAAAATTTCTGTCTTTCAGCAACAGCATAAATACTACATAAGATTTTTTCAAAGCCTGACAAGCTAAACGCTCTCAGGCTTTTTCTATTTTATTGACATTTCTTACAAAATGAATACTATACCAAAATGGAAATATCAAAATCAAAAGCACTTTTTGCAGACACCGGACTTTTTTATGCTGCTGCTGTTTGGGGATCAACTTTTTTCATTGTAAAAAATGCTCTTGAGGGTATAGACCCTGTTGTCATGGTAGCATTTAGGTTTTTACTTGCCGGCATTATACTGCTTGTTTATTTGATTTATAAAAAGAAAAATGTTTTTGCTCACCTGAAAACCGCTTTTTTTCTGTCTGTTCTACTTTGTCTTTTATATATCCCGCAAACAGTCGGATTAAAATATACGACAGCATCAAATTCCGGTTTTATTACCGGTCTGTTTGTTGCGTTTATTCCAATTTTCCTACGAACTATCTTCAAAGTTAAACCAAATAAAATGGAAATAACAGCATCAATAATATCACTTTTAGGGCTTTGGATTTTAACAGGAGGGATGAAAGATATAAATTTCGGTGATTCGCTGACTCTTTTAGCAGCTGTTACCTATGCACTTCATGTGCTGTACTCTGATAAATTTATGAAAGAAGGATTAGACCCGGTAATAATTAGCTGTCAGCAGTTTCTCCTTGTCGGGATATTAAGTTTGTTGTATGCTCTGTTTTTTAATTTGCCAATGCATATCACAACATCGTATGCTTGGAAAGCTACAATTTTTTTAGCTCTGTTTCCTACTCTTTCTGCTTTTTTGATTCAAATGTTTGCACAAAAAATCCGCTCTCCTCTTCGTGTTTCCCTTATCTTTGCTTTGGAGCCTGTTTTTGCGGCATTATTTGCATGGACTTTAGGCGGAGAAACTATCATTACCCATAGAGCTGTCGGCGGATGTTTAATTTTTGCAGCTCTTATAATATCAGGAATCCCACTACCGCAAAAGCAAAATACTGCCAACTGAAACTCTCTATTATTATATTTGTATAATGTAATAACTTTTATATTTGTTTTCTTGTCAGACAAATATATTTTATCAAGGATATATGTAATGTTTTATTTTGACTCTACTTAGATTGACCAGTGGCATATCATATATTTTCAAATCACTTTGAGTGGAGTCGTATTGGACTTGATTTAATAAAAGACCTGAGGTATTCATGTTTAGAAAAAATATAAGTACGATTCTCTTTTTCACGTTATTAAGCATATATATTCTATTATTATCTTCATGTACTAAAGAAAGTATTAAAATACCAATTACAACAAACTCAGAAAAAGCAAAAGAACTTTATGTCAAGGGGCTTTCTTTGAGCGATAGATTACGGGGACAAGAAGCTGTAAAATATTTTGACGATGCAATTGCTTTGGATTCTAATTTTGCTATGGCATATATAGGGCTTGCATTTGCAGATGCTAACCCAAATCATTTTTTTGCAAACATACAAAAAGCAATGTCTTTAAAAGATAAGGTCTCTGATGGTGAAAGACTTTGGATTGAAGCTGTTGATGCTCAGGTAAACAATCAAACCAATGAACTTCGTTCAATTTTAAAAGAATTGATTGATTTATATCCTGATGATGAGAGGGCATATAATTTTATGGGAACAGCATATTTTGCAACACAAGAATATAAGGAATCTATAACGTATTATTTGGAAGCTCTCAAAATCAACCCAGACTACTCCCCTGTATATAACCAGCTTGGATACGCATATAGATTTTTGAAAAACTTTAATGAAGCAGAAAAAATGTTTCAAAAATATATTGAGTTAATTCCTAATGACCCCAATCCGTATGATTCTTATGGTGAGCTTCTTATGGAAATGGGGGAATTTGATAAATCAATCGCAAATTATAAAAAAGCATTGAGTGTGAACCCTTATTTTACTTTTTCATACTTAGGAATAGCATCTAATTTAAACTACAAAGATGAACATGTACAAGCACGTAATATGCTGCAAAAACTTTTAGTATCTGCCAAAAACGATAATCAAAAAAGAATCGCATATAATGGAATAATTATCTCATATATTGATGAAGGAAATTTAGCCGCTGCTCTGAAAACAACAAACGAAATGAGACAGCTTGCAATAAATACATCTGATACTATTACCTTGGCAAACGAATATATACCTCTTGGAATACTATACATTGAAATGGGTAAATTGTCAAAAGCAAAAGATATTTTTGATAGATCTATTCAACTTGTTCAAAACAGCAGTTTTTCAAAACAGATGAAAATAAATGCCATTCAAAATATTTCAGTAGATATTGCTTTTGTTGATATTAAACGAGGAAAATATGAAATCGCACGTAAAAAAGCAGAAAATTTCTTTGTTTATGCATCAGAACAGAACAATCCAAACCTTATCAGGCTTGCCTATCAATTATATGGTATGATTGCTCTTGCAGAAAAAGAATATGAAACGGCAATTGAGTATCTCAGAAAATCTGACCAAAACAACCCATATAACATATATCGAATTGCATTAGCGTATGAAAATCTTGGTGATACAGAGCGGGCAAATTCATATTTTTCAAAGGCAGCACACGCCAATCTTGTTTCAAATAGGAACTATTCCTATATCAGAGAAAAAGCATTAAAAAAGATTCATCCCTAATATTTTCATATAGGTCTTAATTTTGTCTTCTGCTATAAACTTATTCTATTTAGTTTCGATAATATTACTATGAATGATACAAGACAAAAACTGAAAGAAATCA
>CAJVYT010000098.1 GCA_913009765.1 uncultured candidate division Zixibacteria bacterium | reverse complement strand
TTCGGAGCAATCATCCACTGTCGGCCGATAAGCCCGTTTCTCATTCTCAGCTCCTTTTCACGGTACTAGGCCGTTCCCGTCTGGTACTGGCCGCTTTGACCCCCTCGTTTAAGGGATTCCATCAAAAAAAGTAACCCTTGGCAAATTAAAGTTCCGGGGCGGAACTGCCCCTTTCGGGGCGGGGAGAGCATGGCGGATGAAAGGCCGCTATGCGAGATAGGCGCCCGCATCAGCCAAGCATCAGCGCCAGTCCCTGAATATTGCTAGTATATGATTTTCAGGATCGCGTATCAATCATTTTTTCCACGGCGTCTGTCAACGCGGCCATATGCTCGTCTCGCGATTGTCGGGCTTCGTCTCTCTTCATCTCTCCCTTTTTAAGTGTATCCTTTATTTCTTTAATATCACGAATAATCTGTTGTGTCGAGATCGAATGCAATTTTGCGCATGACGTTAGCCGCATCTCCAAGTCCCCCGAGGTAATAAAGCGATGGCCGCTTTCTTCAGGGTCGAGTTTGCGCTTTATTTCCTTTAGCTCCCGCCCATGCTCCGCAATTTTGTATGAAGAGATTGCGCCGAATGATATAATTGACACGATTGAAAACGCAATCCTCCAGAAACTATCCGAATCAAGCTTAATCATTTTTCTTGCGCGACCCCTTTGTGCTCCGCAAATGATTGTAAGCCCTTCTGGCCGGCGAAAATCCCCAGGATAGCAATCATGGAACCACTTACCGGGACCATGTACCCCCGCTCAATCGACAGCGCTGACCAGGTAAGCATAAAAATTACCGTGATGACAAATTGCAAAACTCGGGTCGTAGATAGCTTGCCCGATGGATCTTTGAGTAAGTCCTTCATATTTCAACCTCAATATTTTTTGCCCAATCCCGTAACATTATTGCTATATCACAGAGCTTTTCCTTTTTGCGAGGCGAATCCAGCATGTCGGAAAGAGTTATGAGTTCGTCCACCGTTTTGTTCATCTGAACTTGACACTCTATATGATTGACCGCGTTTTCAAGAACTCTTTCCTTCTGGCATTTAGAGCACACGCACATGGCGCCGCCGAATCCCCTGGGGGGCCCTGCTATATTTTGATGTTCGTGATTAAGCCAGACCATATTATTCCGCCTCCGGGGTAGTTTCAAGTGCCTTCTTGGCAGGGATCATGCGAATTGTCCCGCCGGAAGAATAGGTCTGATGCACCGTCGTGGTAGTGGGGTTAAAACTACCGGTAGCATTCAGGTCGCCCTTTTCCATGTTAAAAATATTCCCCGGCCGCTCTCCCAGGGCCTTAATTGCGCCATAGCTCCAGTAGCCCAAGGCACCGGTCAATACCGTGCCAAAGATAGGCGAAATGTTGTGATCAAGCACATCGTAGCCAGTAGTCGGCTTGATAATATTAAGGGTCGTGGGCTTGAGCTGAGAGATCTCCATCATACCAATCACCGCCAGCAGGGAGCGCTCGGTATCCGTCTTTGGCTTAGCCGTGAGCAGGGAATTAACAATGGCCTGAGACTGGGTGCCGATCCTTGCGCTCTCAGACGCGGCATGGTTTTCCAGAGCCTGGGAATAGTTTTTGTAATCGCTCGGGCCATTCAGTAGCCCGCAACCGCTGAAAATAACCGTAGCCACGAATGCGGCCACGATCCACATAACCATTCCGACTATTCCACATCTCATCCGCATGTCAATCACCTCCACAATTAAGGTTTTCATTGTGCCAGATGGCCCCCCCAGCCAACCACAAAACTCTGAATAAGTCAATCGGCGCCACTCTCGGCCTCTCTGGCAGCTTTATCTGTGGCCATAGCGATCAGAAAACCCTCGCGAATCATATCGCCATCTCTCTCCGAGTCCCATTGTTAGCGTACTTGCTTTATGGTTTTTGGATAATATCTGTTTTATAAGTAATATAAATTCACCCTTATCCTTGAGTCCGAATGTACGGCGTAAATTGCTAGCTAGATTGAAATTATTATCAATATAATTGGATGATGTGGCGGTGTCTCTTTGTCTGTTATATTCCCAGACATAAAAACTTTTTGCGCTACCAATAATAGCATACAAAAATGAGCTGTTCTGGCCCCCATATTTAAAAGAGTCCATTTTGAAATTTACTCTAGGGTTTTTTGGGTTTGGCGGTTGATTAGTCATTTATTTTTGCGCGCATTTAATTACCACCACAGTCAATAGTCCCGTTGTGCCAGGTAGCTCCCCAGCCAATAATACTCATTAGACCCAACCACACTTTTCGTGTGGTGTGGGTGTCGGCCGCGTTCGAGACAAAGTAAGCCGCGCCGCCGAGAAGGAGCTTGGTCCCGATCATGACTCCCTGATTCGCCATTAATGGATTCCCCTCGATGCATCCCCGGCTGAATGCTCGTTGCGACGAGACGTAATCTCCGACCTGGCCGCCGATGGCCGAGACCAGCATCACCTTTTCTACCGGGGTGTAGGGTAGCCTGGGGTGCAGGGCGCAGCCAGAGAGCAAGAGGACGAGGATTAATAGGTATTTCATTTAATATATATATTTTACTAGATTCTTACAAAAAGTCAAATAACAAAATTTGGAATAGATTTTATCCGCCGGGATTTCCCTATAATAATTCCATTCTTTATTATAACAAATTCTCCAACTGTATAATTACCGTCAGATTCAACCTGGAATTGGCGTCCGCGAGTATCTTCAACAATAAATTGTGTCAGTGTAACCCGGCTAAGTATTTTAACAGCTATTACCCCCGCGTTAGAATTATCATACTGTTTATTAAATATCATGCCTGAGTCTCCACGGTAGCGGAAGCTTTCACTGATAATTTAGATCCAGATCTGGAAATAGCTAGAGAAAAAGAATTAAGAAGACCCTGCTCATTAGAAAATATATCAGTTATAGCTGTTAATTGATTCGGCTGATTAAAATCTAATTTTAGAATATCTAGCGAAATAATCTTCCGATTCGTATAAGAACGTTCAATTTCTACTCGACCACGTTCCAAAGCCGCTTTATCCGTAGAAAGTAAAGAATCAGATATATTAGGTCCCCAATTCAATAATGGATCATTCGTAGCACAAGTGATAGGGGAGCTACCCTCTCGGCATACATGTATTTCAATCATGCAATTACCTCAGCGTAAACCACAACATAAATAGTATAAGTTTCATCCGCCGTTAAAGTCAAGTTAGGCAGAGATAGCATCCATTGTTCCTGAAAAGTTACATTATAAGAAGCTTGGGCGGAGCAAGGAATAATGCCGCCAGATAATTTAAAAGAATTATTTGTAATATAAGGTATGCCAACATTACCAAACCAGGTATAGTCAGCGGTCGTTACCCCCTGATAGCTCAAATTAATAGTCGTATCCGGTGTTGTAAATAATAATTGAATTTTTCTTGGTCTGCTAACATTAAGCCTTAAACGAGAAACACTACCATTAGTACTTTTAACCCCAGTTATTTTTATTTTCACCGGATCATATTGAATCAAAAAAACCGGGGAATCGCTTAAAGAAAAAGAACTTTTAACTTTACCTGCGGAATCTAAATTATTTGGGTGCTCGTCATCAAGTTCTATAGCAACAAAACCCGTTGCGGCGCCTTTACCAAATTCGACAATGATACTTGCTTCGACAGCCATAATTTAATCCGAAATTTCTGGAACGTAAAATTGAATCGGGATATTCACAGGCCCATGAATTAGCCATTTCCAATATCTAGTTTTATATTTAATGCGTAACAACGATTCGCTAGGAACCGCAGACTGATTAATAATAGTTAATGTACCGCTTTCTGATAGTTGAAAAGCCCCTAAATCATCTTTTATCCATTCGTAATCCACAATAGAATAAATAGGATGCGATACGGAGCCTTTCCAATCAATAAATTCCACAATCTCCCACTGTGGATCCCCATCGTTTATAACTTCCGGCAATATAGTTTCTACATAATTTGAGAAAGATTCTATGGAAACTTCGGAACCCCCCGATGTATCTAATGGAAATTCCCCATCGGAAAACGGAACGCGAAAACCACGAAGTTCCTTAGTAGTATCGTCAATAGCATGCTCTTCCAATGTAATTGATTTAGCCGAGCTACTTTGGTCCGTAATTACAAATGCGTTAAACCCGGTACGAATGTCTAATTCTTCCTGAACCCTTTTAACATCCCCAGCGGTATCAAAAATAATTGCGGGCGTGGTGCTGGGCCAGTTTGGCACGCTAACGGGATAATCACTTATTATGAGTAAATCGCCGTTGGGCTTTGTTTGAATAATCCCGCCCACGGCACGGGCAATACGCTTGATAACAGATAATGGTGTCTCATCATTTATTGATATAGCATGCCCAGGGATATACCAATCCATAATCTGATAATCCACAGTTATACCTTGTTTAGCCGCCATAGCTAATACCAGCGTTTTAGCATACGCACCATCAGGCAAGGTATCTACAATAGTTTTAGAATAAGGAGAATCTAATTTAGCCGTAGGGCTTAATAAACTAACGGTATAATTCTCTGTACGCCTATCCATAGATCGAGATTTTTTATCAACAAAAAATATAAAATCCTGTCCATTAATTGTTATTATAACATCAGATAAATGCTTGCATACTGTATAATCTGCTAAAGAAGCTAAATCGATATTAGCAGATAAACAATATTGCGTTTTGCTACCGGATATGCTAAGCCCCTTAAAATCGATAAGCGAATTATCTACCGATATAGAAATAATCGGTTGAAATTTAGAGGAATCCCCAGCTACTAACGAATAAAATAAATTAATAAAATTTTTGACTTCCGCAGTTGTTTTAATACTATAAGAACCAGTAAGATAACTTAATACGGATGCATCAGCCAGAGGGTATATTTGCTTAATAAAACTTATGAGTGCGTACAATAGGCTATAATCTTGCAATAATGAACTTCGAGAATTAACCGCGTCCTGATATGCCTGGCTTAATGTCCCTACAGCAACCGCCGAACTATTATAATATTGCCTTAATATTGCCGTTATTACTGGCGAATCACCGTAATATTCTTTAAAATAAGCAACAAGTTTAATACCATAAGCTTGTTCTAGTGTAACCAATAGGTCAAACGTTAAAGAATACACTTGTCCTAATGATTGACTTGTCCTGAGAGAATAAATTTGCTCCAAAACATTATCAATATCGGAAGTAAGCGAATATAACTGATCTATTAACTGCCGGGGGTTGCCTGTAGTAACAGTTGCACTCGCCCAGGTGCAGAGCTGGTCCCGCACGCTTAAATTTGTCAGAGCAATCCAGTTCGCGGACCGGACTACGTTTGATAGGCGGACCTCATCTATTATTGCTGTAATTGGGTTACCTGCATCCTGCCGCTCACCGATCCTAAACGTAGTCCCAGGCCATGCGCCGCCAAATCCGGCATTAACTACTTCCGCCGTGGTATCAAATATATGGTAGCTGTCCGTACCATCAAATTTATTACAATCATAATGCCAGAGGCCATCATTAACTGCTGATACCGCTTCCTGACCCCAAAAAGTACTAAACCAATAAGATAGATTTGTCCCGGTATTATGGATACCAAAACCGTAAACATTAGAATACCACCATAAATATGCTTGATCAATCCCCGACGCTATTGTTGTATTAACAAAAAACTCTGCTGTCCAGGTAGTAATTGTGTCGAGTATATTGACTGGTACTTCTATGTACTGGCCGGCTCCATTGAATGAAATTGCTTTGCCAACTACGCCCGCAACTAACTCGTCACTGGTCATAGTCCCGTAAGTTGTGCCGTGATTTGCATTGGCAGTAGAATCAAGAATCTGCGGTGCAGTCCCAGATGGATCTTGCGCCATGTGGTAGACAGCGCCGAAACCAGTATCCCAGACATTCTGGGCCGGAGTCGAAGTTGTAACGCCGACATAGGTAGTATTATCAGCCTGGGCACTATCATAATAAAAATTTACAACAGTATCGACGGTGCTGGATACCGCCGGAACTTTTATCCAGAGTTGCGCGGTCAGATTTGCCGAGTCCCATTGCTCAATTTCAACGTAGCACTGATTGCCGCTGTCGCCATCCTCAATAGCAATCTTGAGGCTACTGGCCCCCAGTTCAGCGAAAATTGCTGTGTTATCTAATGCGGTTATCCCTGCCGATGCACCAATATTTAATCTGGTAGGATAATCTACTTCATCCACCGCAACATCAGCAGCGTCGATAGTTATTGAGAATTTCTTAGTGGCGTCCCAGCCTGTTAAACTCATTTTGTAATCTCACTATATCGGCACTTCTTACAGCCCAGGATACTGAGTCCCTCTCGATTCTGGACCGGGATCAATAAGGACTGGCCGCATGAAGGGCATGTTTTGGATTTAATTTTCTTTATGGGACCAGCTTGTCTGGCCCGAGCTTTTTGTTCACGGTATTGGCTCTCAATATGCCGCTGGATCTGCTGGCGGACAAACCGCACATCAGATACTCCTGATGATTCACACTGATTTAACATCGCCAGGAAATGTTGGAGTTCCTTATTTGAGTACACATCTAACTTTAGCATATCATTCCTTTAGCATCTCCACTCATAAACCCACTTACTTGTACCATACACACCAAACAAACTATAAGGACTCAAGGAGTCCGTAGAATCTAGACAAAAATTATTAAATACACGATGTACATACTGCCAGAAATTTGCGGGATCATCCACACAAACTCCCGACCCTAACATCGTTGTTCCCTCTATAACATTAGCCACTGGCGGCTCAAAAGCACAAGACGGCACCCTAGGCCCATACAAATCCAAAGATACAGCACAGCCCGTGCTAGCGGCAGATGCAATACTCTCTGTTACAATAGGGCAATATACATACCTATCATTCCAAGCCTCGGATACTTTATACTTTCCTTGGATACAATCATAATATATTAGACCCACGCCTGGTATCGGCCCACAATCTAATTGTACCCCTGCACAGCTTGTTTCATCATCGCTGTTTATCTGCACCCACTGTCCTATTTCCGATTTTATTAACCATGACTGATCAGAGCACCCATCATTGCACCAGATGTCGCAAGTGCCACATGCATCTTTGGTGTAAATCCACAAATACGGGGTATCAGTTTCAACGTCCCGCAAAGTACGGGCCTCGTTTGCCCAAAATCCTTTACCGCGTACCTGCCAGTGGTAGGGAGCCCTGCCGCCGGTGACCTTCACCAATCCTTTAGAATTATCGGCGATTATTTCGGTGCTATTCACCTCATCGAAATAAATCGGAGTAACACCATCACAACAATTTTTTGCAATAACTACTTGCGTTGTTTCCACAATCCCGCAATCGCCATCAGTAGGAGAAACCGGAATTATTTTAGTTCCCTGACCATAAATATCAAGATAATATGCCTCGCCGTTCTCAATTGACACACCACCGTAAAATTTTGAAACTACCGTCCGGCAATTAGGTAATGAAACTTTAGGCGCTTCACAACAAGTTTGTATATAATAATCGGGATCGCTAAGATCCAAAGCGCCATAATTAGTTACTAAATCAGGGCAGTGCTCATAGCCAGCTATTTCATATCTATCGCCTATTTTATAAGCCCCCGGTTCCATGCCCCATTCAGCAAATCCTGGGGGGCAGTCAACACCCTGTTGTATTGTCACATTTCTTATTTCTTGATTAGTATCACATTCACAACGCCAGGATAATTCTATGTCTTCATAACAAGTTACATTTGGAACTGGAAAAATCCATTTATCCTGTGGATTACAATATTGTTGCCATTCAGATAAAGAACCTTGTGACTCAGGTTTAACAATATCGAGTTCTCCCACTAAACCTTGATAAAAACATAATGCCCGGCATTGATCTTCAGAGACTAATGTGATGTCTATAATATAATATTTCGTTTTATACTCGGCGGTAACAATACCTGTAAGTTCTTCACTAAAATTAATAGTATTACCATTTAATACCGCAGGTGGGTCGTATACATAACCATTATTATTAAAAACTGCCCCTGCCCAGCCTAAATTGATAGCCCCCATAACCGGCCAAGGCAACACTAAATGATCAACATCTTGAATAGTTAATCGAAGCGAAACAACTTCTTCGATAACTGTGGTAGAGCCAATAATAGTATTAGGATCTGATAAATGTAACGCATATGTAACAGCGGGGTCGCTGAGGATAACCCTAATTTGTATAGGGGTGCTTCCGTTAGGATTAGTATCGCATAATGATAAATCAAAAGTATTTTTAACTAATGTTTGAAACTTATCCTTAGTTAATGACTCCCCCGCCGTAACAGGATTAGGGTGGCAGGGTGCAATTTGGTAAATACCATTAATTAATTCAGCAGTTTGTCCGATTGTAGCTGTAACAGTTTTTAACCCTACTTGCTCTAAACGCACCCATGCGGTATCCTCTACTTGTTTTTTTGCTGCAAATACTAAATTTAATGATTGCGCTATCATTTTTGCGGCTCTTCAGCAATTAGTAATACTTGGCCAGTGCAGGTGGAATAATATATATTAGTTGAATATATAATATCTTCTTTAATATCCGAAGTAACTTTTAGTGTACCATCGTCACAAGTATCTAACAATTTTTCCGCACATGCAGGAAATTTTAAATCTAATTTACTGCTAATAATTTTCCCGTTTGAATCTATATAACTTAAAGCTAAACTATTTTTTAAGTCGCTAACACGATAGCCATATTTACGTTGCAACACCATAGTTATTGTATGCTCGTAACATGCCGCGTAGCCCTGCGCACGGAATACACAGTAAGTATCTTTCGACGTGCTAATATATGTAGGCGCTAAATCTATAGCAATATCGGACAATACAGCCCCATATTTGTCAAAGAAAGGAGTTTGAGCAAGCGCCGTTCCATCAAATATAAAATTAAAATCATATTTCTTAATATTATCGAATATGATGTCAAATGATTTAGCTTGTTTAACTAATTTTTGCGAGGATACTGCCCCCCATTCTGCCGACAACATATAAGGCGTAGCCAAAATAGAAGGATATAAATATACTACTAGGGAAATTGTTAACGAATCTTCTTTTAGTTTAACTTCGGGGCAACAACGTAAAGCATAATCAAGCGCGGAAATACCGGATGAAGCAGAAGTAATCATTTGGTTTAAATCACCGAGACTGGCGGTGTTATCCGATGTTTCCGCTTGCTCCATTCGAAGCCATAATGCGGATTGTATCGCGGAACTATCTGCGTTAAAATTAAAGCTTTCGTTATTATTCAGCATTTCTAATCTTTTGTGAACAGTAGTCAATATTTATAATTTTGTGAACACCATCGGCCTCGGGTGGGCTAATTTTTTCATCCGGAATATTAATTAACCAACGATCATGCAGTGTATATGCACATGATTCATTGTTAGTAATCGGGCTGTCTGGCACCACTAGGTCTAAAAATTTAACACCGCCATTCCAATTAGTCCAACATACTGATTGATAAGGGTTTTCAGGAGCATTTAATCTAGCCGGGATATAACTTCTATAAAAATGCCGAATAGTTGTATAAATAATATGAACAGTACCATATATTTTTTTGGCTAATGTGATATTAACTCCATCAAAGATTAATTCAGGCGTAGTAATACTGCCGCCATCGGCGTCCCAACAAGGTGCTATCACCGCAGCTGAAATTAATTCATTAACTGGGTATGTAGTTTGGGCCTTATCAGTTAAAGAAAAATTTAAATTTTCTGTTACTTGAACAACCCTAATTGTTCGGTTACTAAGCTCCCCATGCGATAATCCAATATTATAAACTAAATTTCTATCATACGGATAGACAAAAATTTCTATCCCAAATTTACCATTTACAATTCCACAATCAATATTAGCACTAGCTCCGCCATATAAACGAGAAGCAAGAGTATTCACCAAGTCCAATTTTGATACAATTCCGCCGCCTACTTTTCCTTGTTTCAATATAAGCGCGTCAGAAAGTGGAATTGTATTTGGTGAAAAAGTTATTGTTAAATCCGTCGCAGACATTATGCACTTTCACCCGATATCACGAGTGTAGTATTGTTACCAGATAATGAAGCTGCTAATGCCGGGACTACCCGTTTTTCCCAAATAGGAATAGATGCCGGGTGGGTTTGCCACACAATAGTATCGCCCCCGGCCCAGGTACCGCTAAAACCTGCATATTCCAGAGTAAAATACGGCTTTGTAAAATCAGGGTTAGAGGGAATAAAATCAGCCGTGATAGTCCCGGAACCTACAGCACCTACTATATCCCCACTCACGCTGAAAGTTGTAGCATCAGCGAATGTCAACGTCCAAGTCTGTTCTATCGTGCCTATATTATCCGTAATGGGCGGGTACGATGCATTATCATACAGTCCTGCTGAACTTGTTAATACCCAGTTATCTACACTGCAAGCAACATCGGCGGGAGAATACACAGACATAACCCTTGTTCCGCCAGCTACGGTGTAAGAATTAGCAATAGCCTCTACAACTGTAATTGTAATGGTAGTACCTGAAACTACGGGGGCGCCGGTAATAGTCAAAAATTCCTCATTACCAGTTGTTGCGTCGGGCGTCGCCATATCTGTTAAACGAATTGTATCCCCGTCAGCAAAAATACCAACAATACTGGTATCCTCGACATCAACAATAATTGCGGATCCACCCGCAGTAATATCCGTATTAAGCGTAGCGCAACCGTACAATCGCTCGGTACCCAACAAATCAGCCTGAGTGTTTCGCTGTGTCCCCGCCAAAAAAGTAATCCAGTCATCAGCGGCTGTAACAACATCTAACCATACTTGCGGAGACAGTAGAGTTAAATCAGCATCATTTGCATTTTTACTGAAAAGTTTTCTATACTTAGTTGAACCCGCAGTTCGTTCGGCCTTTAACACATTAGGCCAAATATTGTTAACAACTCCGGATATAGCCTGATTAGCCGTCATCCGCCCGCCATTTAATGTCGTGTCATTACTTACATCCGGCAAATAAAATAAAAGTTCCGTCGATAAAATAGTCATGAACCTACCTCAATTAAAGTAATTGATCCCGTATAAATATCAGAATCGCTTACCGATTCCGTTTCTCTTTTTGGTTTAACTTTTATACTACCCGCTTTGATGATAACATTATAGCTTATCCCCCTATATTTCAAAACTATTTCTGTAGCAGATTGTTCTAAAGATCTAAAATGAACTATTTGATCCCGAGAAAAATAACCACGGGAACCGGAACCTCTATCAGCGGAACTTATAACAAATTCATTAAGAGTATCCGGAATACTATGAATAACTACATTATTAAGTAATGTATATTCAATATCTTGGGAAGCAGCTGCACGAGTAAATTCATTTTCCCATATAATCCCTGAATGTAATGTATAACCGTCTAATATCACGATGCGGATAACCTCTGCATATTATTTAATTGCTTTACAAATTCTGCGGCATCCATAGGATTCATTAACGCGGGTATGGGCGGGCCTTCTGTTGGCAGATTTATATTAATAATTCCTAGATCCTGTAATTTATTACCTACCCCGGCAGAAATATTTCTAGCGGCTTCCAAACTTCGAGCAGCTAGCGCGGAATTCATACCAAGGAGTGATTCCAGATGTTTTCCGGAAAGACTGCTAGGTGCGTTTACAGCATTCATAAACCAGGATCCGATAGAATCAGTCCAATGCCGCGCTGATTCATTTCGTATGAACCATTCGCCTTTCCGGGCTTTAACCGTAAGTAAATCCTCTTGAGAATCCGCCCCCGGGAGCCTACCGCCCGTAGCCATGTGAATAACTTCACCCCCGGTAGCAAACTGTTGCTGGGGGCGTGTAT
>CAJVYT010000097.1 GCA_913009765.1 uncultured candidate division Zixibacteria bacterium | reverse complement strand
TACCATTGTAATAATCATTGTAATAAATATTTCGCAATAAATACTTCCATATTATCACTTTTTTCTCTTAGGATTATTTCCTTCAATATTGCCATTCTTTTCCTAATGTCATTCCCATGAAAGGGCTTGTTGAAAAAGTCAAAATTGTCACAACTTGAGCAGTCAGGAACCCTTTCCTGACTGTTTAATCGTCGGGAAAGGGTTCCCGACGACGCCTTTAAATATTGCCATTCTTTTCTCTAATGTCATTCCCATGAAAATGGGAATCCAGTCACTAAATCAATCCCAAATATAAATCTTTCCATTCTGGGTTAAAATTTTCAATAAGTTCAAGCTTCCAATTTCTGTTCCATTTTTTTAACTGTTTTTCTCGAATAATTGCTGACTCAATATTTTCTGATACTTCATAATAAACTAACATGTCAATATTATACTTTTTTGTAAATCCTTCTACAAGTTTATTCTTGTGTTCATACACTCGTTTTATTAAATCATTGGTTACTCCAATATAGAGTGTACCGTTTCTTTTGCTTGCTAAGATATAAATATAATAATTTTTCATTCAATTGCTTTCTATATTCCCATGAAAATGGGAATCCAGTCACTAAATTATTCCAAAATATAAATCTTTCCATTCGGGATTATAATTTTCAATGAGTTCAATTTTCCAACTTTTGCTTTCTAGATTCCCAATCAAGCTGGGAATGACATTATGGAAGAGTATCAACATCATTGTAAGTTTTATATTAAGGTATAACATCTGACTGACAACAGATGTCAGTTTATAATTTTCTTCAATCATTTTTTCCCAAGTTGTGTCAGTTCCTGATTCACTAAAAGTGAATTGTGAACTGACACTTAATCGGTAGTTCACAATTTTGATAAATCAAAATCAGGAACTACCAAAACAGAGAAATTATTTCAGCAGGTAGCAGACATCCTCGTCTACCCTTCATAACATCCCTCCATTTTCCCCACAACATCTCCCTAAAAAGCTAACCCCTCTTCATTAATAAAATCATCACCCAAGAGGAAAACTATGACCCTATCAAAACAAACTAAAGCCAACCGAGAAAACACTAAACAATCAACTGGAATTTTATATAAACAAGGTAAAGAAAAAAATAAACGCTATTTCAAAAAACGAACCCATTTTGCTGTAACCCAATAACACTTATGAGATTACAGCAAAAAAGTTGTTTTCTTTAATACTCAAGAACCAATCTAATCAGAAAGTATTATATTGGTTTTTTTATAGTGTCAAGTAATGTCCCGTCACGCCATTCTATAACATGTACAACTTCATCGGTTGTTTCTGTTCTTTTTGGAAGCATACCAAAACTTTCTGCTTTCTCTTTTGACTTTTGAGCTAATTCCTCTATTGAAAGTAAGGTAACATCAAATTCAGAAGCCCTCTTTTGTAAAGTTTCTATATATTTACTTTTACTCTTTGGATTTATCACAGCAAATTCTTCGGTTACAACAATATCAACAACTTCCCCCGGGGTAGTTTTTGTATATACTTTTTCAACCACTTTTGGAAATCCCTTACCGTTTTTGCCTGTGGCAAGAGGAAGAAAAATAATTGTTAAGTCAGCTCCGGCAGCAACATCCTGTCCACCGCCAATTCCGCCGATTATCCGACCATTGGCACAAACGGTGTTGAGATTAAATTCTAAATCAACTTCCAATGTCGAAAGAACAGCTAAATCTAAAAGATTAACGGCAGCTTCTTTATTTACAACTGATGCATAGTAAGCTGTAGATATTTGGTGATGATGCGGGTTTGTCCGCATTGATTCAAACATTCTGCTGTTTGGTTCAAATAATTGTCCATGCATCAGCTGAAACAAAGTACCTTCATCAAGCATGTCGACATGAAGCGAGGTAACTCCTCCAATTGAAAAATTCGCTCTGATTTTTTCTTCTTTTAAAATTGAACGAATATTTTCTAAAATCAATAGTCCGGCACCAGAACCTACCTGAAATGAAAAATCATCTTGAACCACACGGGATGCTTTGATTACTTTTGTAATATTATCAGCAACAGATGCATTAAATGGATTCTTGCGGGCATTGTCCAAATCAAGTGTACCGGAACCAATTCCAGAATTTAACCCGGGGGTTTCAACCTGTACAACAAAATCAACCTGTTCCATTGATAGCTGTGTTGGCATGACAACAGTCTTTTGAACAGTTCCTGCCAACAAACAGACATATTCGGCATACTCAGCATCGGCAGAAAATAAACCAATCGGTCCACAGAGATGGTCATTTTTGCCGTATATCCCATTTGCGTTACCATAAATATCGGCAATCGGCACCGGTCCAAATGCAACCTTTACATTTACTTCACCTGTTTGTAATTTTCTTACCCGATTTCCATGTGAATAACCAACTCCCACCCAAGGAAGAAGTTCTCCCTGCATAAGATGCTGTCCTATCTTTCGATATAGGTTTCCGTAGATACCGCCGATAATTCCGTCACGGATTGCTTCAAACAACCATGGGTCACAGTTATCAAAAAATGCATTGCCGTAAATTTTTATATCTTTTTTATGATGTTCACGAAGTTTTTCGACAATTAGCTGTAAACCGTAATCACCGGTGCGGTAATAATGAGGATAAGAAATTGTGTCTCCATCCTGAATAATTTCCATAACCGTATCTAGTGAAACTGTTTTATCTTTTCGATTAGGAATGTGTTTGGTAATCGACCTGCCGATTAATCTGCCGCTAAGTTCTTGCTTTGGAAACGCTTCAGTAAATTTACTGTATTTCTTATTATTATAAATCATTTGTATTCCTTTACTTTATATTATAAAGAGGTAAACAGCTTTTCCAAGGAATGTCAAGTTCGAATTCGATACAATTTATTTTGAAAGGAACTCTTTTTTATTCTCTTTGTTTTAAAATAAATACTAAAAAAAGGAATTTATATGTCGTTTCTGAAAAAACCAAAATTAATTATTATTACTTTCGTTGTCTTTGGCGTAATTGCTATGTATAATAATATTGTCTCACAAACTACAAAGGAAGCAGATTTGAAAAAAGAGAAAAAAGAACTCATTCCAAATGCTGACGGTAAAATTGTTTTAACTGATGACGAGTGGAGAGAACGTCTCACAGAAGAAGAGTATCATGTTTTGCGTGAAGGAGGAACCGAACGTGGGGGTACAGGTAAATTGTATCACAATAAAACAGACGGAAAATATATTTGTGCCGCATGCGGATATGAACTTTTTTCATCAGATACAAAATATGATTCAGGTTCGGGATGGCCTGCCTTTTTTAAGCCGTTTTCAGACTCGTCAATAACTGAAAAAAACGATGATTCGTTAGGTATGAGTAGAATAGAGGTTAAATGTTCTCGTTGCGGTTCTCACTTAGGTCATATGTTTGATGACGGTCCCAATCCTACAGGGTTACGCTATTGTGTGAATTCAGCATCATTAAATTTTATTCCGAACAGTTCAGAGATAAAATGAATTCAAAGTATGTCGTATTAGAATCAGATCGTCTTTTTATAAGGCAGACACATCTTAATGATGCTTTTGAAATTGCTGACTATTTTAGCAGAAACCGCCAATTTCATAAACCGTTTGACCCTATTCGCCCCGATTATTTTTTTACGGAAAAAAATTGGACAGAATGTGTTGTATCTGACCTGCATAAATTTAGAAATGATGAATCGCTTAGACTTTTTCTTTTTGAAAAAGAATCCCCCTATCGCATTATTGGAATGATTCATTTTTCCGGATTTATTCGTGGAGCATTTCAGGCTGCCTATTTGGGGTATTCTCTAGATGAAAAGTGTCAAAGGAAGGGGTTTATGCATGAATCATTATCAGTTGCAATTAGTTATATGTTTCAAACTTTGAATTTCCACCGTATAATGGCTAATTGTATGACAACAAATGAAAGAAGTTTAAGTGTTCTCAAAAAACTAAATTTTGATATTGAGGGAACCGCAAAAGATTATCTCTTCATCAATGGGAAATGGGAAGATCATATCTTAACTGCTCTTGCCAACAAAGAACATTTGTTCAATCAATAGTACTCAGTTCTGAGGCAGTCCTCCAAATTGGTCATATATGCATTGCCAATTTCATTCGGCGTATTTCAAAACAAAAAGAATATATTTTCTAATCAGGAGTCCCCGGTTCAGGTATATGTGGTAATGGTTCAAATTCGGTTTGACCGGTTTTAAGCATCAGGTTTACATACGGATGACATCGTTTACAGTTCTCTCCAAACCGTACATATTTTTGTAACTCTTCAATTGTTTTAATATTATAATTTAATGCTATTTTTTTTAGTTCAGAGAATTTTTTTCCAAAACAGACACAGCGTGTAACCAAAATATTTCCTTTTAAATAAACATATTTCTGTAATGATAATATATTTTGATTTCACTGAAAAATCAAATTTTCATTTGTAATATCTAACCTTCAGAACAGGATGTCCCCGATGAAAAACAGGAAAAACAGCGATGATGCCCAAGCATTATCTTCACATCAATTGTTTCTTTAAGTGTTTTACTCAAATTATATTGATTATCATCATCAACAAGCGTACAGGCGTACACACCTGTTTGACCATTTTTTTTAACAATCATTCGGCTGTAGGAACACATAAACTCCGCACGAGACTTTTCATCTTTGTATGTTGTCATACAGTTTTCGGTAATGTGTGGAACATCAACCGATTTGTTGGCTTTAAACAGATTATAAAAAACAACTATTTTAGTATCTTTCGGTAGCTGTGCTTTTATAAACAGTTGTCGAAATTTTTCTTCAACTGCTTTTTTGTCTTCACTTTGTCGTCCATAGCGTGCCACCGAAATATTAAACCCATTTTGATGTAGAAGTGATAGTGTTTCCATTGCTATAGCAAAGGAACCTTTTCCTCTGCCGTTATCATGTTCTTTTTCATCAGGGTGGTCAATAGAAATGCGAAACTTTAGTTTGTTTGGTTTTTCTTTAAGTTGTAATACTTCATCAAACTTTGTTCGTATCGGTCCGGTTCCGTTAGTTAATACCAAGCAAGGTCGATGTTCTAAGGCATAAGAAAGTATTTTGAGGAATTCTTTGTTTACAAACGGCTCACCGCCTGTAAATGAAAAACGTTCAACGCCAATTTTAACCGCCTCATCAATATATTGTTTGGCATCTACAAAAGTAAGTAGTTCAATTCGTCTGTCACCCGGTTTTGCATCTTCATAACAGAATGAGCAGCCTAGATTGCAATCAGTTCCGGTATGAAACCAGAGTTCAGTTAATTTTTCAGCTTGTATATATCCGCGCTTAACACCGTCAGGAGTCAAAAGCCTATTATTTGCAGTTGTATGCGGCATTATTGTATTCTATCATCGTTTAGGGTTATTCTTACCTGTTCAAACAATAACATAATAAAAATGTTCCATAAAAATAGGTTAAAATTATAATGTTTTATGACATTATTTTTCAACATAGAGTAATTTTATATAGTATACTTTTGTAGATATTGTAAATTATAAGTTTGTGTATAACAATTATAGAGATTATGTATGAACAAATTGAAGCAACTACAAAACCTTATTACCGAGAGAATCCTTATTTTTGATGGTGCCATGGGTACTATGATTCAAGCCTATAAACTCTCGGAGTCTGATTTTCGAGGCAGCCGTTTTGCAAAACACCCTGTTGACCTCAAAGGTAATAATGACCTGCTTTCACTTACACAGCCAAAAATTATTGCTGAAATTCAAAGAGCATATCTAACGGCTGGTGCTGATATTATCGGTACTAACTCATTTAATGCAACCGCAATTTCACAATCAGATTACCAAACTGAAAAATATGCTTATGAAATAAACCTTGAAGCAGCAAAAATAGCCAAACAAGAAGCAGAGAAATTCACTCAGCAAGACAACAGTAAACCTCGTTTTGTGGCAGGTTCCCTTGGTCCTACCAACCGTACCTGTTCTATCTCTCCCGATATAAACAACCCGGGGTTACGTACTGCAGATTTTGACATGATGTGTGATGCTTACTACGAACAGGCAAAAGGGCTTCTCGATGGTGGCATAGATATTTTTTTAGTCGAAACTATTTTTGATACTTTAAATGCCAAAGCTTCACTTTTTGCGATTAATAAGTTATTAGATGAATACAACCTCTCTGATTTTCCTATCTGGATTTCAGGAACAATTACCGATAAAAGCGGACGAACTCTCTCAGGACAAACTACCGAAGCGTTCTGGAATTCTATTCGTCATGTTAAACCGTTTGCAGTCGGACTCAATTGTGCCATGGGGGCAGATACTCTCAGACCTTTTATTGAAGAACTTTCAAACCTTGCTGATTGCTATATTTCTATCTATCCAAATGCCGGTCTGCCAAATCAGTTTGGTGAATATGACGATACCCCCGAATATATGGCATCAATTTTAAAAGATTTTGCAAATGACGGTTTACTGAATATTGTCGGTGGATGTTGTGGTTCTACACCAAAGCATCTAATAGCAATTTGTGATGCCATACAAGAAATTAAACCAAGAGTAGTTAGAGAACAGAAACGATTGACCCGTCTGTCAGGATTAGAGCCGATGGTTATTCGGGAGGATTCTTTATTCGTTAATATTGGCGAACGTACCAATGTTGCCGGTTCAGCTCGGTTTGCTAAACTTATTAAATTAGGTGAATATGAAAAAGCACTTGATATTGCCATGCAGCAGGTACGTAGCGGAGCTCAAATTATTGATGTCAATATGGATGATGCGATGCTTGACGGCAAAGATGCTATGGTAAAGTTCCTTAACCAAGCAGCTTCAGTACCCGACATTGCCAAGGTTCCGGTAATGGTCGATTCATCTGATTGGGACATTATAGAAGCAGGTCTTAAATGTCTGCAAGGCAAAGGCATTGTCAATTCAATTTCCTTAAAAGACGGCGAAGATGCTTTTTTAGCAAAAGCAGATAAGATAATTCAATATGGTGCTGCTGCTATTGTTATGGCATTTGATGAAGACGGGCAGGCAGACAGCTATAACCGAAAAGTTTCAATTTGTAAACGTGCCTATAAACTGCTGACAGAAAAAATAAATTTTCCTCCGGAAGATATTATTTTTGACCTTAATATTTTTGCTGTTGCAACCGGTATCAAAGAACATAATTCGTATGCGGTTGATTTTATAAACGCCTGCAAAACTTTGAAAAAAGAACTACCTTATATAAAAATTTCAGGTGGTGTCAGCAATCTATCTTTTTCATTTAGAGGCAATGATTATATTCGAGAGGCAATGCACTCGGTCTTTTTATACCATGCCATAAAAGCAGGTATGGACATGGGAATAGTCAACGCCGGACAACTGACAATTTATGATGACATTAAACCCGAATTGCGTAATATTATAGAAGACCTCATCCTAAATCGTTCCGATACTGCCACCGAGAGATTAACAATTCTTGCTCAGAAAACAAAAGGCAAAAAGAAAAGTAATATAGTCGACGATCAATGGTGCAAATTGCAACCTGCCGAACGAATTTCACACGCATTAGTGCATGGTATTACCGATCATATAGTTAAAGATATCGAAGAACTTCGACAAGCTGGTTCTGTTCCGCTTGAACTTATCGAAGGACCGTTAATGGATGGTATGAAAATTGTCGGAAATCTTTTTGGAGCAGGAAAAATGTTTCTCCCACAAGTGGTTCGTTCGGCTCGTGTTATGAAAATAGCGGTTGAACATCTTGAACCTTATTTGGAAGCGGAAAAAGGAAAACAGTCTTCAAGAGGTAAAATTCTTTTGGCAACGGTCAAAGGTGATGTACACGATATTGGTAAAAATATAGTCGGAGTGGTCCTCGGTTGTAACAACTTTGAAATTATTGATCTTGGTGTTATGGTTTCCGCTGAAACTATTTTACAAACAGCAAAAGATAAAGACGTTGATATTATTGGTTTAAGCGGACTTATCACACCCTCGCTTGAGGAAATGGTACATGTTGCCAAAGAAATGGAACGTCTGAACTTTAAAAATCCGATTCTTATCGGCGGTGCAACAACCTCACGTTTACACACCGCAGTTAAAATCGAACCACAATATAGCGGTAATATAATTCATGTGTCTGATGCTTCTCGTTCCGTTACTGTTGTAAATAACCTGATGCAAAAGGATAAAAAAGAGTCTTATACGGCTTTTGTAAAAGAACAGTACGAATCTCTCCGTTCTGATTATAAAGAAAAAAGTAAAAATACAAATCTTCTTTCTCACCAAGAAGCTCTCAAAAACAGATTTAAAATTGATTGGACAAACTATACACCTATAAAACCAAATGCGTTCAAACGACTGATATTTAGAAATTATTCTATTTCTGAATTAAGAGAGTATATAGACTGGACACCTTTTTTCAAAGCGTGGGAATTACCGGGTCGGTATCCAAATGTTCTATCCTCTACTCATACTAAAAAAGAAGCAATTAAACTTTTTGATGATGCAAATGCTATGCTTGATAAAATAATTACAGAATCACTTCTTGAAGCACGAGCAGTATTTCAATTGTTTCATGCACAGTCGATTGATGATGATGTTGTATTATATGCTGATGACAGTTATACAACAAAAATAGCAACCTTGCATTTTCTCCGTACTCAAAAAGAAAAGACAGGAAGATCAAATATTTCTCTTGCTGACTTTATTGCACCGCAAAATTCTGGTGTTCAGGATTATATCGGACTGTTTACAGTAACAGCAGGCATTAACACTGAACAAACAATATGTAATAGATTTGAGAAGCATGATGAGTATGGACAAATTATGCTCAAACTTCTCGCGGACCGTCTTGCGGAAGCGTTTGCAGAACGGCTTCATCAGTTAATACGCAAAAAGTATTGGGGTTATGCCCAAGACGAACAACTTAGCAACGATGAGCTAATTAAAGAATCTTATCAAGGCATCCGTCCCGCCCCCGGTTATCCTGCCTGCCCCGACCATTTAGAGAAGAAAACTATATTTGAAATCTTAGATATAGTCAATCAAATAGGAGTCTCTTTAACAGAAAAATGTGCCATGATACCGACAGCATCTGTAGCCGGTTATTATTTTGCTAATGAAGAAGCAAAATATTTCTCTGTAGGAAAACTTACCAAAGATCAAATCATAGATTATGCTAAGAGAAAAGAGATGTCTGTCAAAGAAATTGAAAAATGGTTGGCACCATATTTGGCTTATCAATAATATTTATGTTGATTTAATTCAATATTTATTATTCAATAAGTCATACTGAGCTTGTCGAAGTGTGCTCTTTAGAAGAAATAAAGAAAAGAAAATTATGTATATTATAGAACATTTACAAAAAGCTCAAAAACCTTTATTTAGTTATGAAATCATTCCCCCCTTGAGAGGGAAAAACTGTCGGGAGATATTAGACATTGTAGAAGAACTTCTTCCGTTTGAGCCGCCGTTTATTGATGTAACAGCACATTCAGCTGAAGCATACTACGAAGAATTTAATGACGGTTCAATTAAAAGACATATACGTAAAAAAAGAACCGGTACAATTTCTATATGCGGTATTATCCAAAATAGATACAACATTGATACAGTACCGCATTTGCTCTGTCGCGGATTTACAAAGGAAGAAACCGAAGATGCTATGATAGAGCTTGGTTATCTTGGAATTCACAATGTTTTAGCAATTCGGGGTGACGAATCAAACTATAAAAAACCGGTTGATACAGCCAAATCAGTTAATTCTTATGCCAATGAACTAGTGAAACAGCTCAATAATCTTAAAAAAGGAATATATCTTGAAGAGATAGAAAACTCTGACCCGATTGATATGTGTATCGGTGTTGGTGCCTATCCCGAAAAACATCTTGAAGCACCTAATTTAAAAACTGACATTCAATATCTTAAGGCTAAAGTCGATGCCGGAGCAGACTATCTTGTAACTCAGATGTTTTTTGATACATCATATTTTAATAAATTTGTAGCGGAGTGTCGAAAAGCGGGTATTTCTGTACCAATTATCCCCGGTTTAAAGATTTTAAGCGGCGTAAAACAACTTTCATCTCTTCCTAAAAATTTTAATGTAACTATTCCCGAAGAACTTTCTGATGAAATATCATCTAATAAGAAGCATGTCAAAGAAATTGGTCGTAATTGGGCTTTAAGGCAATGCGAAGAGCTTTTAAATTCCGGCGTGCGATGTATACATTTCTATATTATGAATGACACCCAGGCTGTTACGTCTGTTATTAAAAATCTATGAATCTGAACAGATATAATCTTGCAAAATAAGATTATTCTTATAATGTTTGTTGATTTTCAATTCTTATATATATATTCTGAAAAAGAATAAGTATAATGTCTGAGCAGCTTCTTTCGCACAGTGTTTGCTAAGGGATAAAATTGACAAAAGGAATTGTCAGTATGAAACAATCGCATAGAAGTAGTTGTTGTACGTATCAAGTATATATAATTCTTGAAGTTTTTAAATATGGAGATTTAAAATAATGAGTGAAAATATGCAGACACTGGATAATTATCTAGCTAAATTAAATTTTGAGGGAGATATGGATGTTTGGGAGAACAACCGAATAAAACTCGATTATGTTTTCAAAAAAATAAATTCTTATTTAAAACCCGGGATGTCAACCTGTGATATAGGTATTGGTGAAGGGTATACTCTTATGAGAATGTATTCAAAAGGGATGAACGTAACCGGAATTGATATTGCTAAATTTTCAATTGAATATTTAAAAGAACAATTTATTCAAAAAGATTTTGATATAAACCTGATTTATGGTGACATTGCTAAGATTGATCTGGATAAAAATCAGTTTGATATTATAACTTGTTTTGATGTCCTCGAACACACCTCTCCCGATGGGCTAAAACCTAGTATTGAATCTATAAAGAAATGTTTAAAAAATAATGGTCTTCTTATAGGTACTTTACCTCTTCGTGAGGATCTTGATGAAAGTAAGGTAGCCTGTCCAAAATGTGCCCATGAATTTCATCGTTATGGACATTTCCATTCTTTCGAATCAATTTCAGCCATTGCAGATAAACTGGGAAGTGATTTTCAATTAATAAAATTTGGTGAAGTTCCTTATACTTGGTTTAAATCAAATTTATTAAATAAAACAGCTACTTTCACTCTCCAATTTATAAAAAAAATTGCTAATCGAAAATTTGGAACAACAGTTTATTTTGTTGCTCGGCTTAATAAAGCTTAAAAGAAATTGAGTATATCAACAAAATTGACTTTTCTTAGAATTGGAAATAAATGTCTCATAAATTGAAAGAAAAAAACTTACTTTCAAATTCCAACAATAACACTCAGTTTTTTACAGATAAATTACTGGCTAAAAATACTTTATTAAATCTACTAGGTCAATCATTGCCAATGGTTGTAGCTCTTGTTGCTATGCCGTTTATTATTAAAGGGTTGGGAGTAGACCGATATGCTGTTTTAACCTTAGGTTGGATGGTGGTCGGATATTTCTCTCTTTTCGATATGGGGTTGGGACGGGCAACAACCAAATTTGTTGCCGAGTATATTGCTCGTGGTGAAAAAGAAAAATTATCTCAACTCATATGGGCATCTATTTTAATGCTTATAGGTTTTGGGATATTTGGTTCAGTTATTGCTTTTTTAGTTACACCCTGGCTTGTGAACGATATCTTGAATATCCCCCCTGAATTAATTGCCGAATCTACAACAGTTTTTTACTTACTAGGTTTTTCTGTGCCGATTGTATTAGGTATTGCAGGAGTACGAGGGGTGCTGGAAGCCCTTCAAAAATTTTATATTATTAATCTTATTAAAGTTCCGACAGATCGGAAGAGCACACGTCTGAACTCCAGTCACACTGATATATCTCGTATGCCGTCTTCTGCTTGAAAAAAAAAAAAAAAAAAAAAAATCATAATAAAAAAAAAGAAAAGAAAAATAAGAAAAAAAAAAAATCGATAACTTACCATGTTACATATACA
>CAJVYT010000096.1 GCA_913009765.1 uncultured candidate division Zixibacteria bacterium | reverse complement strand
CTCCCTTTTTTAACAATTCTTCTCAAGGATTCAGTCTCATCCTGTTTTAAATTAATAGTAATTCGCTTCATACAAAAAATGATGACATCCAAATATATAAATATAGTGAAGAATTAGTCTGTCAGAGCTATAGCGTCAATCCTCTTTTGGATTAGCTGAGTGCCGCTATCCATTCGTTAATCCTCCCACAGTATAAATCATCGTATTCCAGGGTTTCCACGAGACTCTTCAGTAGGTCGCCTCTGTCGGAATCTTTTACAGGGAGGATGTGTCCCTTCCTGCGTCTTTGTAGCTCCTTCAAAAACTCCCTTACCTCCTTGTAATCAATCTGGTGAAACGCCATGCCCAGGTCTTTTACATCCCCAAGAACCTTTGTCACATAAGTCTCATTGAAAAGGTTGGAGAAGATGGCGTTCAATGCTCCGTGGGCGTCCATCTCCCGCCGGGTCATACTCTTACCTGTCCTCCTCCTGCAGTGCATCCTCCCCCATCGATGGTTCCTTTCCAGGAAATTGTTATCCCTGCTGAAGGATACATCATTTCCTTTGCTGTCCGTCACATGGACGAAGAGTTCGTGCCTGTGCACAGCAATCATCTTTCGCATTTTTGATACCATCTTTGGGTAATATCCGTCAAGCCGCTGTGCTTCTAATTCTACCTCGTCCAGCACCTCTTCCAACTTGTAATCTATAGCATCCAGTTCCTCAGAGCCCATAGGTTCTCCTTTCTTCAGATGATTTCCTGGTCGGGAAAGCCTGAGTACTTCCCTAACCGTTTCGAACCAGACTGCTAGCAGTGCCAATTTTCTAGCATCTGCATTTACACCATCTCTGTCAAGTGCTTTCGCAATATGGCTGTCCATGACCATAAGTTCCTTCACGAACATGTTACGCCTGCAATTCTCGTGCATGAGTCTCCTGGCAAGACGATGGATGTCATTGGCTCTTTTTATCAGGTCATGATATCCCAACTTGAATGGGAACCCGCCGGAGTGTTTCCTGGAATATTCAAGAAAGGAGGAAAACCCTCCAGGAAATGGAGCGCCATGGCCTTCTTTCTCAAGAGGAGAAAGAGTTCCTACAAGATGTGGGAATCCTTGAGGGAGACTAATATAAGAGGAATAAAGCCTTTCTCTTTTGTCATATCTAAAAAAAACGATAATTCACTTTCACCTTCACCTTGAATATGAGTAATTCCTATATATTAATTTTTACATAGCAACTTATAAAAATTTCCATAAATCCCATATAAAATCCGGGGGGGTTTATATACTTCCTTTATTTCTGGGTGTTGAGGTGAACAGATGAAAGGTAAAAATCTAACAATAACGGTACCTAAGAAACTTGTGAAGAAAATAGACAATCTTATAGAGGAGGAGTATTACAGTAGCAGATCTGAGTTCTTTAAGGATGCTGCCAGACGTGTGTTGGAAAGAAGGCCGAGGGTTGTAGAATGAAAAAAACAACCGAAAGAAAGGGTAAGTATCAATTACTTGCCGACCTGGAAGAATCTTTGGAGAACCCCGAGTTTTTACACTCCTTAGAAGACCTCTCGGAGAGAGGCAATGAACTCAATAAAAATCTGGCAAATGGTCTGCTCAAAGTAGCAAAAGGACATAATCTCATTTGAAGGAGGGTATAAGTTGGCAGGCGAAGTATTTGACACTAATATTTTCTGTCCTCTTTGTTATAGCGCACCAGGGCTGGAAATACAGGCACGTCCAGAAGGAGACTTTACAGGTGTCTGCCCAGTATGTTTAGCTAAATACACTCTTAGAAAAGCTCATAAAAATAAATACAATTTAGAGGTATCACTTCCTGTAGACAGGCTTATAGGAGGGACAGGAATTGCGATTCTGAATAATATGGTAACCTCTGAGTTATCCGACCAAAATCTAGATAGAGAAACGAGAAAACAGTTGCATAAACTGGAGACTCTCAGATTGGTACGGGTGGCAGTGAGACAAAAAAAAGCCTACTGGATGATAACAACAAACGGGTTGAATTTTTATGGAGAATAATAAAAATGTCTCATTTTCTGGGTGTTGAGGTGGTAAAATGAAGTTTCACCCAATCACGAATATCTTCCCGCTAATGGCAGAGGAAGAGTTCAAGGACCTTGTGAAAGACATCAGAAAACATGGTCTCAGGGAACCAATCTGGACATGGAAAGGAAAAATAGTTGATGGCAGAAACAGGTATCTTGCCTGCGAGAAAGCAGGTGTCAAACTACAGTTAAGAGAATGGGATGGTGAAGGATCTCTTGTTGAATTCATAATATCGTTAAATCTTCATCGCAGGCATTTATCACAGTCGCAGAAGGCTATGATATCTGAGAACATGCTACCTTTTCTTGAGGAGGAAGCGAAGGAAAGGCAGGCAATCGGACATTATAATGCACCACAGTATAAAGAAAATCCAGTTAGGGAAATAATTCCCGAACTGGATAAGGGGCGGGCAAGAGACCATGCAGCCAAATTAGTAGGAACTAATCCTCATTATGTCTCAGACGCCAAAAAGATAAAGCAGAAATCACCTGAAATTGCTGAGAAAGTTGTGAAAGGAAAGCTATCCATTCCTGAAGCAAAATTATTGATAAAACAGCCTGAAGAGGTTCAAAAGAAAGTTCTTGAAAAGGTTGCGAATGGTGAGGTGAAAAAGGCCAGAGAAGGAATCCGAGAAGTGAAAAGAGAGGAACTCAAGAAACATGACCCTGAAAACAACAAAAGCTTAATCACCCCAATAGATATTTGTAAAGAGGTTGCCTCACTGTCCTCCACCGACCTGATGGTTGTGTATCAACTCCGGAGCTCTGCTCTCTCCGAAGAAGAGATTATCCAAGCCTGTGGAAGTGCAGATATAAAAATTAAAGAAAGTATAGAAAATCTGGTAATAAGAGGTTACATAAAAAAGAGTGATACTGATAACAATTATGTGGTATCTGCCAAGGGGTCTTTCCTATCTGCATATCTGTATAATTTCTATTATCTCATACTGAGGTCGAAAGGTACTCCCAGTTTTGAGGACGCTGAAGTTTTCATATATCAACTTGCAAATGTGTATGAAAGTATACTGGGAAACAAAAAGAGTATAGAGGAAATTTTGAAGAATGTGAATATTGCAGTATCCATTGCAACACGTGATATCAACAAACTCAATAAAATACTCCCTCCTCTTTTGTATTAAAAACACGGGTGAAGCCCTGGACGTGTTAGGGAAAAAGGCAGTCTCCTTTTATACAACTCCTACAGTTAGATTATATGAATAACGCAAAATTGATACTCCCGGTGTTTTTCACGCTGGCACTTGCACTAATAATATACTCTCCTGTATATGCGAACACAACTGTTCCCGGCTATATGATTGTTGAAAGAGGTAACATAACAATCTGGATGCCCGTGGCTATTGAATCGGGCGGAACAGCACCACAAGGGGTTTATAAAACATCGCAAACTCCTGCATCCGGGGTTTCTGTATCTATTTTATACCCTGGAAACAATGTGACTACTCTGACAAGTCCAATAACTATCACAGGCAGGGCATGGTCAAAGAGGGTTATCAGAAATGTACAGTATAAAGTTAATAACGGAACATGGAAGACAGCAACAGGTACAGCTGCATGGGTTGCAAGAAACGTCAATCTGATTACCGGTAAGAATATAATAACAGTTCACGCAATAGACAAAAATGGTAAAAGTGCAACGGCCACAGCTTTGGTAATATATAATCCATTCTCAGGAAAAGGTGAGTGGCGTACATATTACTTACCGTTTACAAGCAAAGTAGGCCAATCAGATCTGGCATTTTATACTGATACAGGGTTCAGGATTGTTGTACATGCTCCCGGAAGGACTGAGAAGGGGTTCCTGCAGGACCCTATTACAAACGGTATGACACTAAATGTTTACGATCCAGAAGGTAGATTGTATGTCAGCACTATCACAATAGATACACACAATTTCATAGGAGTAAAAGGCAAACTGGCCGCAACCTTTTCACTGGCAAATTCCAATTACGCCCCGGAATATACAATTTTTTACAAACCTGTGTGGCAAAACAATAAAATTACCTATTCTGATTATGGCGGTGGATCTTTACACATTAAAAACCTGAAAGTATGGCTATATGAACCTTTTAGTCTCCAGAAGAAGCTTGCTATAAAAAACATTCGTGCAGGGTGTGCTTATAACGATGGCTATGACCAGGGAGATTTTGGGTATTTCTATCGTGTTTACAATATTTTTTATTCAGGTAAGCTCAAACAGGATACATGCTTTTTTAACCTCCCGGTTGTCTCGGGGGGTGTCTCAGGAAAACTTATAGTGTATGGGGATAAAGAAGCACCCCGGATTCAAAAAGGGTTTTATAGCCGTGGGTCCACTCTTTACGCCAGTTATACTACCGGGACTTCAGGATGGGACCCCTGCCCAATAGAAGTTTATTTTGGAGTGGCAAAAAAATCATGGAACCAGGAAAACACCTGGTGTGACTATAATACAATCTATAATCCGATATTCCGCACAACAGGAGTTACAAACAACAGTGTAATTGTCCGTGTAAGTGATGATAGCGGATATCACAGACTAAATCAATTCTCCATTCAACATGGGATAATAGCTGGAGTGTATGGAGGCCAGATAAAAAAAGCATTTGACCAGCCTTCACCGAAGGTTACTGTATGGATACGCCGGGGAGATTGGATACGGGCAGGGAGATATGAGAATACTTATATCGGCGCTCTGGGCACCGACTTGTGGGGCGTGTCAGGATATATATATCCTATCAAAGTTGGTACAGAGTATTTCTACACTGACGCAGGCAAACTGGGACTTACTCCCGGCTGGAACACTATAGATGTAAAAGCAGAAGACTGGTCAGGCAGAAAAAGCGGCACTACTGTGGGTAAAATATACTATGATATCGAGCCACCCGCACTGAAATCCGTTTCACCTCAAAACAACAGTATTATTACTTCAGTGAATCAGGAAATTAATCTCACTGCTTCGGATGATTATGGAGTGAAGAAAATTGAAGTGGAAATATCAAATGATAAGGGGTTCATAGACGTTAATGGGAATATCACAGGACCCGGGCAGTGGGTAACTGTCAGGACAGCAACGAGCTCTCGACAGAAATTACTCGATGGTAATCTTGTGTTTCATGCAACAACAACAAAGAGTGTCACATTATCTTTCAGACTAACAGACGATGCGGGTAACGTAAAAGAATACAGGGTCACATATAAACTTAACACTCCACCATATATTTATTTGACTTCTGAGAAGAATAACGGGAGATATAATCCGCTTAAAAACACAGGTGAATTTACAGCAGCAGCATATTCGCCGTACGGTGTGTCAAAAGTATATCTGAAGTTGAATAATGGTAACTGGCTCCTTATGAAACACATTACAACAAATAATTGGGGTCTCAACAACCCGAGCCTTCTGTTCAAACCAAATGCATGGAATACCGTAACTCTACATGCTGTCGGAGATAACGGTAAATCTACAACAGAAACAACAAAGTTTTATTATAGCGAATCAATATCGTGGAACTTTAACACACCTTCTAATCGGACAGGGTGGTCTAATTATCACCTGGCTAGCACTAAGAATAATGTATATTTAGAAGGTAAAAGTGTTAATCCAGCATTGGGGTATCCTATTAATAAAGGAATTGTTATTAAAATAGGTACTAAAACAAATAATTTTGGTGTGACTAATAAAAAATGGAAGTTATATTCTTTTAATTTAACTTCTGGTATTTATAATGTAAAATTTTACGATGTAGCAGAGTTTAATCAATATAATGGTTGGTTGGTTACACTAAAAGAAATAGGAGAGGTAAAACTTGGAATATCTCAACCTGATGCTGATGTGTTAAAATTTGAAGGAAAAACAGGAACTTTTAGAAATAATTATTATGCTTGGTGGGGTTGGTATTATACAGCATATGGCGCCATTGATAATGTGACATTACAATAGGACAAAGTAGTTCATATTGCTGAGAAATCAGTGGTACCTTTATATACCCCCTTTGCTTTTTCATCTGATGAGGTGATAAATAAGATGGGAAGAATATCAAAGGCAAAGGCTTTTTCAGAGCGCTTTGTCAATGGAAGGTCTGCAGAGATATCCACTCCTATAAGACTTATCGTAGCTGTGCTTGTAGCAGCGATGATAGCTGCTCTGGCCTACATAGCATACCAGAAGGCCAGCACCACAATCGGCACTGTATCTACAAAAACAAGCGTATTCGTATCTTCCGTTGGTGCGCCTTAAGGTGTGGGTTCATGCTGCCCAATCTCCTTTCTTTTTTTTATAATATTTTATCGTATTTTGCTATTAGCCTTCTGGCAATTGGCTCTGTGCAGGACTTTCATAAGGCAGAGATCTCTCCACTACTGAACAAAATTCTACTCGGAGGTCTCATAACAGGTTTTATATTTTGTCTGATAGAATTCTCTGTTTCTCCCGTTCTGGCTATGTCCAGAGTTGCAGCTTCTGTCATTGTTTTATTAATGTTTTATCTGGCCTGGTTGGGCCCCGCTGATGCTAAATTTATTATCCTCAGTCTATTGGTGTTAAATTTCTCATCCCCTGTGCAGCCATTATTTTTTGTTATGGCGTGTATTATGCTCTGGATTGCTTTTCCTACAAAAAAAGCTATGAAAAATATCGAGCCTATGGTAGTTGTCGCTCTGGCAGCGCTTATTTTGATTTCCCGTGTATTTGGAGGGCTGCTGGCTTTCCTATACCTTGGATATATGAAATATAACGAAATGCTGTATGTTGAAACATGTCAAAAAACATATAAACCATTCCCGTTTCTGCACATAATCCTTATAATCACGCTGTTGCATTTTTTTGTTCCTTTCTGGTAGGTACCAGAAAGAAAACAGCACTCCCTTTATATACTCCCTTCATTTCTGTATCCTGTGATATCTGAATGGAGGAATAGAGATGGCTTCGATTAGAGGCATAATGGTTGTTTCAATACTGATAGACATTATCTTTAACAGTGTTGCAGCGGTACAGGAGACTGGATTGGGCGGGCTTATGCAGGAAATCCCGCTGTTACAGAACAAATTCTACATACAGAGTATAGTCACACTGTTATTGTATCTGGATGTCGCAGTATTACTTGTAAGTCTGGGAATGATAATTGTCGGGCGTGCAGTGGGTGGTGACAGGTCGGAAGGTGCGGAGATGTTTGTGAAAGGAAAGAAAATATTCACCGTTGCACTTATATCACTACTTATACTTGCAGCATTGCCCGTACTGATAAAATTCTTTCTGCGTGCAGGGAGCGGTTCGACAGCGCTGGCAAACCAAGTCCCGACCTGGTGAAATAAATGAAACTAATTCTGAGCGGAAAAGGACCCGGCAAAACCGTGATAGCTTCGTTATTGGCTGTCACACACGCAATAGGCGTGTATGACGCCGACCCTTACAGGGCACTTACAGAGCTCTTCCCGGGGGCAGAGCCCTATGATAAAGACGGTATCATCGCCCCCTGTATAATTGATACCGCTCTTGTAGATGAGAGAGGGAGGCCCTATTATCATATCCTAAAGGAAAACCCGGACGGATGGGTCATAGTCGTAACCTCTCCGCACACACATGAGGTTGCATCCACAAAAAGAATGATAGAAGACATGAAGGAGTTTGCAAATGCCCACATCCAGGGTGTTATTATTTCCATGGCATCCGGTGAAGAAGAGGCAGAGAAAATTGCTCATAAATTGGGAGTATCCCTTATAGGCTGGACTCCTCTTTCCAATGATATAGAGAATTGTCTGTATACGGGCGAACCTGTAACATATGAAGACATGGACAGGAGGATGGAGACTCAGATAATTAAAATCGGAGAGAAGTTGAAACTTCAGAGGAAGGGAGGGAAAATAAACAAGAAAAAGAGGGGGCTGTTCCAACGGTGAGAAAGACAACAATAACAGAAGATATCTTACAACAGGAACTGGTCTCCTACCTTGCTGTGATTGCATTCATGTCTGGAATCGCTCTGCCTTTCGTCAGTGGGAAATGGTATGCGGTGGCTGAAATACTCCCATCCACTACGTTTCTGGCGATAATTACAATTCTCCTGGGCTCTGCCATGTACTATGGCCTTGCTTCTGTTTTAATATCTCTCGCCGTGGGAGTCAGGGTATCCTATGTATTTACACCTCTGGCAAAAATAATACCGCATTTTCTCACTGCAATGAGTTTCACCTCCGGTAAAGAAAACTTCTCTTCTGTTTTATTTGCATTCCCTACAGCACATTCTATGTATAATATTTTCTTTGTCCTTATCACCGGGACTTTTCTGTGCTATTCTGCAGGGTGGTTTGGTACGGAAATCCATAAGTCATCATCCGGCAAAATCATATTTCCTCTTATAATTTTCACAGTCAGCTCGGCGGGCATCTTCTATCTGGGGGTATTCTGAGTTATGAGTGTGATACAGAGAATCAAAGTATCCGAGCTGGTAACCAGAACGCTATTAATCAAACCTTCGGAACCACGGAGTAAATCCCTTATTCCGGAAGCAGGAGAAAAGGCGGTCTATCTGGGCCATACGGATATTCTGAGAAAACCGGTATTCTGGCGCCCTGAAAAAATAGCCAATCCCCATATAACTATTCTGGGAGGGACGGGGTTTGGAAAATCCACCACAATTGAAACACTTATCAGCAGAGCGTCTATCGAGTTCAACTCAAATATACTCGTAATGGATTTCACCGGCGAGTATGTGGTGTATGCGGAAATGGTCGGAGGCCACGTGATTCAGCTGGGAAGAGACGCAATAAATGTGCTTGACCTTGGGACTGGAATCTCACCGGGTATAAAAGCTAAACAGGCAGAGGTGGCATTAAAACCTTTCCTGGATACTGAAAAGGCTACCCGACAGGCGAGAATACTCAGGATACTCACAGAAGAGGGTTACAAAAAAAAAGGTATCACCAGCAATATTGAAACCTGGAACAGGGAGCCTCCTACTCTGAAAGACGTATGTAACCTACTCGGGGAATTGATTTTCGATGCAGTTACCGGTGATTTTAAGAATAAAGAATATAACGAACAGATAACAAAAATTGTACAGATGATGGCCAGCAGCCACAGTATGCGGGAAAGTGCGATAGGATTGCTGGAGAAACTTGAGGTTTATACCAAACCGCCCAACGATGTTCTTGCCAGACATTCCACTATTCAACTGGAAGAACTTTTTGAGAGTGGATTTGTGGTAATAGATTTATCTAAGTTACCGGATGAAAACAGCAGGTCGAGTGTTGCAATAAGCATATTACAGTTTCTTGTAGAGTATATGAGAAATAAAGGTCTGTCAAAAAACCCGCTTCAACTTATAGTGGTCCTTGATGAAGCATGGAAGGTAATCAATATAGAACAATCACCTGTGAAAGCACTGTATAAAGAAGGCAGGAAATACGGAGTGGGGGTAATAGTATCTACTCAGGACGTAACAGATCTCCAGAATTATATCACAAATAATGCAGGAACTATATTACTTTTTAAGTTGCAGGGGCAAGACAGGGATTCAATTTCTAAATCTATGAAACTTGACCCCAGGCTTAATGATAAGATTGACAGGTTGGGTGTGGGAGAAGGTATTGTATTCATGAATTTTGCAAAAGAATATATTGAACCTTTTATAATGAAAGTCGACCCGGTTATACCTGAAAAATTCGTGCAGGTTGTGTTCAAACTGCCTTCGAATCCAATGAATCAACTGTTCCCGGATGCTCTGAAAAGATACAGACTCGCAAAGTGAATTACTGCCTGTAAAAGAATTAAAATCAGGAAGGATGCTACGGTTTATACCCCTTTCCCGGTTTTACAACCCATCTATAGGGGGCGAGACAGATTTAAAATAAGTTCAAAAACGATAGAGGTATATATTCATGTAAGCAATAGGGGAATAAATAAGGTGAAAAGTCCATTAGATAGTTGCAGATGAATAGGTAGAAGATAGTCAGTTCGCTTATACCACCAGATGGGCAGGATGTACGGTATTAATGTTGCATATTAACGAGTTATACGTCATTGCCAATAAAGGAGGTTAAAACATGAGTGTAAAAAGCATAAGAGTAATAAATTTTAAAAGCTTTGAAAAGTTAGAAGTAGAGCTTGGTAAGTTCAATGTGCTGATAGGTGCCAATGCTTCTGGAAAATCTAATTTTGTTCATATTTTTGAATTTCTAAGGGACATAACAAATTTTGGGTTAAATAATGCGATATCCATGCAAGGAGGTGTTGAATATCTTAGGAATATAAACATTGGTGCTTCTGAGAATTTTTCCTTAAAAGTTGTTTTTGATAAGGAATCTTTATTATCTGGAAAACAGACAAAGGAAGGTTTCATGGGACTAAAAATATCTGAAACAATTTATGAGTTTGCGTTGAAGTTTAAAGACAAACAAAGAGGTGGATTGGAGTTTGAGATTGCCCGAGATAACTTAACTCAGAAATGTGAGTTTTTTAGAGTCGATAGACATAATAGAGGAACAGAAAAAAAAGAAATAGAAGAGCTTGGACCAGGAGAAATCAACATTTCTTGCGTTAAAGGAGAAGTAAAGATTCATTTAGATAAACCAGAAGGAATCTCTATAACGGAAGATGATATCTTTCCCCTATTTTTAAGAGAAGAAACATTGCCGCTCAATACTCTTCTTCTTGAGACTAGTTCCCCTTTTCTACTTTCATTGAACAAGTTTTTCAGTGATATTTCTATATACGATTTTGATACAAAGCTTCCCAAAAAAGCTACTCCTATCACTGGAAAAGCTGAGTTGGAAGAAGATGGGAGCAATTTATCCATTGTTCTTAAGAATATCATAAAACACAAAAATGAAAAAAGAAAGTTTTTTAATCTGGTAAAAGACCTTCTACCATTTATAGATGACCTTGATGCAGTAAAATTTGCAGATAAATCCGTCCTCTTCAAATTACGAGAAATATATTCTGAAAAGTATCTGCCAGCTTCTTTAATTTCTGATGGGACAATAAACATAACAGCTTTAATTATTGCCCTATATTTCGGGGAAAAACCGTTAACTATAATCGAGGAACCCGAACGAAACATACATCCTTATATTATCGCAAAGTTAGTGGATACGATGAAGGATGCTTCACAAAAGAAACAAATTATCATTACCACCCATAACCCTGAAATAGTGAAACATACGGATTTAGAAAATCTTATGCTTATATCCCGCGATAAAAAAGGTTTTTCAAGGATTTCCAGACCAGCTGATAACAAGGAAATGAAAAAATTTTTAAAAAATGATATAGGAATTGACGAGCTTTATGTACAAAACTTACTTGAGGCATAACTATGAGTTACAGAGGATTGTATATATTGGTAGAAGGCGTGGATGACGAAAGGTTCTTTCAGAGTATATTAAAACCTGAACTACAAGAAGAGTATAATTTTGTAAAAATCATAACCTATGCGAATCAAAATAAAAAGATGGTTCATAATTACCTTAAAAGTTTTAAAGGAGAAGAGGCGGACTATATTTACGTGACAGATATCGACAATTCTCCATGTATAGCTGATAAAAAAAAGAGAACATGTAACTTGAGAAATATTGAGAATGATAAAATAATTGTAGTGATAAAGGAAATAGAGAGCTGGTATCTTGCTGGATTAGATGATGAAGAGTATAAACGATTCGAGATGCATACTCTTAGCAATACAGATGACATTACAAAAGAGCAATTTAATGATTTAATCCCCAAAAAGTTTGATTCCAGAATAGATTTTCTATTAGAGATTCTGAAATCTTTTTCTATTGAAATAGCTAAGCAGAAGAATAAGTCATTCAGGTACTTTTCTGAGAAATATAACTGCTAGTGTCTTATCAACTTAGTTTTTAGACGACTATATATGCCAGTAAAGCTATGTATCTTCTATGAAAAGAATAAAACTTAGTGATAAAGAGGTAGAATACCTCAGGACTTTTGTGAAAAAGGGACG
>CAJVYT010000095.1 GCA_913009765.1 uncultured candidate division Zixibacteria bacterium | reverse complement strand
ATATGATAAGAGCAAGAAAACCAACCAGCAAAAGTTTATCGCTTGGTTGTGCTGTTTTATTATCTGTCCGAATTTTATTGCGTTTTCCCATATTGAAATATATGAGATTATATAGTGTACATCAATAGTTTTACTGCCCATAAATTTCTTTTTCTTTTTTACGGACAAGTGCGGAATTGGGAGCTATTTGTTTTAATTGATTCAAATACTCAATTGCTTTTGATTGGTGATTTTGATAAAGCGTAATCGAAATAAGTCTACTCAATATTTTAATCTTTAAAGTATTTGGAATAGTAGATAATGACTTATCATAATAATATAATGCAGAATCAGCATTTATTCCTTTAGCATATTGAGCTCCTAAATTCAACATAATTATATATGCGTTAGGATTTAAGTCATATGCTTTTCTTAAATATACTATTGATTTTCCCATTTGATTTTGTACCCCATAAATATTTCCTAAAGCAATCAATCCTTGTAAATGATTCGAATCAATAGCTAGTGATTCTTTCGCCAATTTTTCTGCTAATTGAAAATTCTGTAATTTACACTCAACTTCAGCAAGTTTAGATAAAAACTTTGGATCCTGTGGATTCAATTCAAATCCTTTCTGAAAATAATATCTTGAAGAATCCAATTGATTCTTTTTATTATATAACGATCCTAAATTGTAAAAAGGTGTCGGATCAAATTGATCAACAGTTGATCTTTTGGTAAAATATTTTTCTGACAAATCTCCTCTATTAACATTGTGTTCAAGAATAACTCCCCACGAAAGTCCTCTATATGCGTCCTGATAATCAGTTTGATAATGGGGGTCTTTCCAAAGAACTTCATCAAGATATTCAACTGCTAATTCCGGTCTGTTTTTTTCGTACAGGTTAGGAACAATATGAATGATGACAATTATAGAAGATGCAACGATTATCCATGAAGGAAATTTATCTTCTAAATACATTCTTGAAAATCTATATCCAGCCCATAATGTTAATGGAATTCCATAAAAAGAAAATAAATCAAAATCTCTTATCATCCCTAACTGAGGATCAATAAATGATGCCGAAAGAAAAGTTAAAAGTGATATAACAAAGAGAACTTTTTCAGTTTTATCGTTTTTGATTTCATCTTTCTCTTTGAGTAAAACTGAAAACACAAAAAAAAGCAAGCCTAACGGTGCCAGCAACAATATTAAATTGAACAGATCGCTAAGATGATTCAACGAAAACAGAGAGTAATTATTACCTGATATCTTCCATAATGGAACAAACTGCGTCAATTGCTTTAATTGCGATAGAAACAAAATTATAAGAGAACCAATACATATTACAATAAACAAAGAAAAATTTGTTAGTCTAATTAATATTTTCTTAACCGCATATATTCTATATAACAAAACGTAAAATACAGTTACTAAAACCGGTATTGTTATCAAATGAAATGCTAAGGAAATAAATGCGAACAAGAAAAGCAGAAATATTGAACAAGACTTATGAATATATCTTATACAATAATAAATTGTCCAGAGCATAAACGACATCGCCCATGTATAATTTTCGATATACCCAAAAAATAGAATAATTGATGCAGATGACAATGAAATCACAAGCAGAAAAATTCGTTCTTTCATACTACGTGCCAATAGACCTGTAATTTTATAAATCCCTAATAGACCTATTATCCCGCCAATTACATTTGTAAGAGCAAATATTTTTTCTTTATCTAAAAACGACAGTGACGATAACATATTAAACATAAGCCAGTGCCAATAAACTGCTAAAAGCTGTAAATAATATTGGTCTTTAATAACAAGTGAAGAATGTATCGAACAAAATTCTAAGATTGAATACCCATCACCATAGATATGTGCTTGAGAACGATAATTATATAAAATAAAAAACAGAATTATCGAAATTACTGTGTAGAATATAAATGTCACAAATTTTGATTTATGTGTGAATTGAAATCTATCTAAAAACTCTAATTTGATTTTTGACCGATAATAATATGTTGCCAACAAAGCGATGATTGAAAGAACACCAAAAATAGTAATTGTATTTATTGAAAACAGAGACCAGTATGAAAACCCCCAACTATAATATGAATGCCAAAAACCGCCAATTATATGCAATATGATAAGAGCAAGAAAACCAACCAGCAAAAGTTTATCGCTTGGTTGTGCTGTTTTATTATCTGTCCGAATTTTATTGCGTTTTCCCATATTGAAATATATGAGATTATATAGTGTACATCAATACATCATTTAACATAAAAAACCCGCCGTTAAGCGGGTTTAAAATTTTGGTGGAGCCTAGGAGGATCGAACTCCTGACCTCTTGACTGCCAGTCAAGCGCTCTCCCATCTGAGCTAAGGCCCCATATATAGGAACACATATAATAACCGTGTAGCCTAACCCTTGGGTTAGGTTTCTATTCTCTTGGAATATTTCCACACACCCCAAGGGGGGTGTGCCACCCAACTGAGGTGTTTTTACAACAGTCATTTAAGATTTATATAATAGCGAATATTTCGTTTAAGTCAATATTTTAATTACTTTCAGTTACAGCGTTTTTCTGACCCCTTAAAAATGAAAATAATAAAGCTATTCCGGTAATCCCAATTGAAACATATATCACCGTTGCATACGACTTAACAAAAATAACTCCCTTATCGCCAAGAAAACTGTTTTGTGTTTGGAAATATGTAAACAGAGCCGTCGACAATGCAATCCCGATAGACATACCGATATTGCGGGTTGTCCCCAAAATCGATGATGTCACTGCTCTGTGTTTTTCTGTGACCGACCCCATCAGTGCCGAAGAATTTGGCGTGTTAAATATCCCTACCCCCATACCAAGCAAAACAAAACTCAAAATGATATAGCCTTTGGTAGAGTCCACTGTTAAATCAGAAAGAAAATACATACCAAGAATCAAAACAAGCAGACCAACAATTGTTAATTGCTGAAAACCAATTTTATCGGACAAACGACCGGACAACGGAGCAAAAACAAACATCATTATAGGAAAAATAGTTAAAAACAGACCAACCTGATTAGGAGCGTATCCTTTGATTGTTTCTAAATAAAAAGGAATCAAAATTGTAATACCGGAAAGTGCCATAAACATAAACAGCATCGCTCCAATAGATGATGTAAACTGTCTGTTTGAAAATACCTGCAACCCGATAAGGGCTGTTTTTGGTTTTGATTCAAAATAGAAAAACAGACTGTACATAACAAGAGCAAGCAGAGCTAATCCCCAGATATGATAATCATATAATGGATACGAATTAATTTCGGACATACAAAATGTTGTCGCTACCAAAGCAACCGACATTGATGCCGCCCCCTCAATTTTGAGAGACCTTTTTAATACCGGTTTTGGTATTGATTTAAAAAACTTCAATGTCATAAACAAACCAAAAAGACCTATCGGGATATTAATTACAAACAGAGCTGACCAATGAAAATAATTAAGTAGAAAACCGCCTAATGGTGGTCCGACCATAAACCCGCCGGCAACCATCATAACCATCAATCCTATCCCTTTACCCCTCTCTTTTTCTCCAAAAACAGAGGTTACCATCCCGGGACCAATAGCAGCAAACATAGCAGTTCCAATAGCCTCAATTATTCTACTGAAAACAAGAAATTCAAAACTCGTGCTGATAGCACACATTGCCGAGCCTATTATAAAGAAAATATATCCAAACCGATAGGCAAAGTAATATCCTTTTTTATCAACCCATACTCCAAAAATCAGCATCAATGAAATAAGAGTTAACGAATATGTCACAACAATCCATGCTATTTTATCAATAGAGACAGCAAAATCGTTGGAAATCGTTGGCAGAGCAACATTTAGGATAGAACCGTCTAATGTCGCCATAAAGGTACCTATCGCTCCAACGGTAAAAAGTAAATATTTATTTTGTAAAAGCGGTTTTTCTGTCATTTCTCATTATTCTTTCTAAGTTGTTGTCATAAAAAAGATTGACAAGTTCCAAACATAACTGTAATGTTAATTGTTTTAAGAGTCAAGGTTATTTTGTTATTTACTTAAACAGATACGAAACAGAAGCGTCTATATGTTGATGATAATTTATTTTGAGGGATTATGGATAAATCGGTTCCTCAAATAGTCGAGCAATTTTTACATGGTGATGACACAGCATTTGCTGAACTAGTACACCGCTACCAAAGAAAAATCTATTCGGTGGCGTTTCAGATACTGGGTAATCATTTGGATGCCGATGAAGTTGTACAGGAGACATTTGTACGAATTTATAACAAACGTAAGGACTTAGAGAATGTAAGATATTTTACCAGTTTCATCTTGAGGATTGCTACAAATTATTCAATTGACCTATTACGAAAAAGAAAAGGTCATACGACATTGGCTGATGATTCCACTTCTCTCCCCGGTCATATACAGCTTGCCCTTTCTACCAAAGTAGCCACCCCCTCAGAGAATCTGAAAAATAAGCGACTGATGAATGAAATTTTAAAGGCTTTGGAATTACTTCCGACCAAACAACGCTTAACAGCAATTCTGCATGATATTGAAGGATTTACAAAAGCAGAAATAGCGGAAACATTTGGATGCCCCGAAGCTACTGTTCGCTCGAATCTTCACATCGCCCGCACAAAACTAAAAAAGATATTAAAACAGCGATTATACCCAAAGGAGTAAAAATGACATGTCTCCAATATAAGCTGCTTATAGATGACCTCGCCGACAACAGTCTTGACCCCGTGCTTGCCACACAACTCAAGGAACATATTCTTTTATGTGATTCCTGTAAGCAAGAGTTAGAAGCTACCGGTCATCTCAAAGAACTGCTCAATAACAGTGCTTCTGTGAATCCGGGTGATCTTTATTTTGAAGAAACAGCCAATTTAATTTTTGCCCGTACGATTGAGAAAAACGACTGGCAGGAACAGCAAAAACAGAAATCACCTGAAAAAATACGCTCTGAATTCAGCCGAGCATTGATCTCAACAGCAGCTGCATTGATTATTTTTGCAATTTCTATTATCATTGGCACAAGCGATACTAAGTTTGCTCAAAACAATCCTGCCGAATCTCCTATTTTTGTCATGACACCGCTTGAACAAATGATAGAACCAGACGATTCACCAATTTTTACCAAAGCAGAACAACTTAATCATATACAGGGAATGTTACTGATTAGTCCTCCGGGGATGCTTGGAAGACTGTCTGTGATACATGAATATAATCGTTTGGTAAACTGATTATATTATTGTTACCAAGGAGAAAGAATTGAAAAGACTAACCGCCCTCATTTTGCTTTCAATGCTGTTACTCAGCTGCACCGAAGGCACAAAAGAAATACAACTCTCATTTAAATACAAACCGGGAATGAGTTTAGAATACAAACAAGATTCAAAACGTCAAACTGAAATCTATTCAGCAGACTCTCTTGTAAAAAAAGAAGTTGATGTCTCTTTAGCTACTGTCAAACAAAATATTTTAGAAATTATCAATGACAGCACTTATAAAATAAATGAAATTGACACGTGGCATTACACCAAACCCAACAAAGATGATTCTACACAACTTGATTCGGTGACCTATTCTCGCGAGATGGATTTGATTGTTTTACAAAATGGTAAAATTATCGATTTCACCTTTAAAGATTCTGAAGATAAAGCAGCATCATATATGAAAAATTATTATGAACAGGGTATGCCTGTTTTTCCGTCAACGAAAGTATCCCCCGGCTACAGTTGGACACAGACAACCTCTGTAATGCTTCCGTCAGAAACGATGAATGCATCAACGACCTATACTATCAAATCTCTTGTACGAGAATTAGGATACGATTGTGCAGTTATAGCATATACCGGGAATTTACTCATTCCGATAGAACCAAAAGATGGTGATAAAACCCAGCGTTCAGGTTTGGACAAAATTCAAACAGATGGAATGATTTATTTTGCCTATGTGAAAGGTATTGTTATCAAACAGACAGAGAAGTGGAAAACCGAAGGAGAACGCACCCAGCTGACTGACGGCGAATGGCAGCGGTATAAATTTGAATCAAATTACGATGTTAATTTCGTTCTCACCAAAGCCGAAGGCTTGAAATAAACATTATTTGATTTTATATAAAATATTAGATAGTAGGGCGGAACTCTTTAGTCGTTCCGCCTTTTTTATTAAATTGCAAATCACAGAATACATCATACTTCGACTCCGCTCAGCATGACGTATCCCGTGTATGGTGTATGTCCTCGTCCGCCAATCAATATTTTTTCAATTTCTCGCACTGCTTCATATTTGCATTTTCATATAAAACCAATACATTGCAAGGATGAATATACATAGAGTGATATTAATTGTACTCGATGGATGCGGCGTTGGCGAACTACCCGATGCCTCTGACTATAACGACTCCAGTGCCTCTACCTTGCCACACTGTGCTGAAGCAGTCGGCGGTTTACACATGCCGACAAGCCAATCTCTCGGTTTGGGAAATATTGCTTCTATCAAGGGTCTCCCACCAATCATAAACCCGATTGGCTGCTATGGGAAAATGGCTGAATTGTCTTGCGGCAAAGATTCTACTATCGGACATTTAGAAATAGCCGGTATTGTCACCAAAAAAACGTTTCCTACATATCCCAATGGATTCCCCAAAGAACTAATTGACAAATTTGAAAAAACTACAGGAATAAAAACTATTGGAAACTGTGTATCAAGTGGTACAGAAATTATTGAACGTCTCGGAGAACATCATTTACTTACAAAAGAAATAATTCTCTACACCTCTGCCGATTCTGTTTTTCAACTTGCCGCTCATGAAGATGTGTATCCGGCAGAAAAATTATATAAAATTTGTGAAACAGCCCGTCAGATTTTAGTTGGTGAACATGCTGTCGCCCGTGTTATCGCCCGCCCGTTTAACGGCAAAATTGGACAATTTAAGAGAACTGCCAAACGAAAAGATTTTTCTCTTAAACCAACATCAAAAACTCTGCTAAATTATCTGATTGAGAAAAATATCAAGACTCTTGCCATTGGAAAAATACATGATTTGTTTGCCGGTGACGGTATTTCTACATATATCAAAACAAAATCAAATCTTGAGGGACTTCAAACAATTAAAGAATCTATTTCAAATGACACCACCCACCAATTAATATTTGCCAATCTGGTTGATTTTGATGAACTCTGCGGACACAGGCGAAACCCTCAGAAGTTCGCACAGATGTTAGAACAGTTTGATACAGAACTTGAAAAAATTATCACAACCATGCACAATGAGGACTTGCTCATTATTACTGCTGACCATGGATGTGACCCTACTTTTTCAAAACATACCGACCACACTCGAGAACATATACCACTTTTGGTGTATAATAAGAAGATGAAACAAAGTATAAACTTAGGAAGAAGGACATCTTTTGCAGACATAGCCCAAACAATTGTTGATATTTTTCAGATTGAAAATAATTTATACGGTCACTCTTTTAAAAAAGGAATAGAATCATGAAGCCGGATATAGCCATTCTCCCCTCATATTTTGACCATACCAATTTAAAACAGGATGCCACAAAAGATGACATTCAGAAATTATGCCAAGAAGCAATTGTTCATAATTTCTTTGCTGTCTGCGTCAATCCATGTTATGTCGCCACCGCTAAGACTTATCTGTCGCAGAGCCAAGTAAAAACAGCATCGGTAATAGGGTTCCCGCTTGGTGCCAACCGAGCAGACCTAAAATTACAAGAGGCACTCTTAGCGGTAAAAGATGGAGCCGATGAACTCGACATGGTGGCAAATATTGGACTTTTAAAAACGCACCAATATGAAAAGGCTGAAAAAGAAATTTATGAAATCAGAAATAATATTCCATATAATATTATTCTAAAAGTGATTGTCGAATCATCACAATTAACAGATATTGAAATTAGTGAAGCAACCAAAGTAGTCATTAACAGTGGTGCCGACTTCATTAAAACCTCCACAGGATTTTTCGGAGGAGCAACAGTTGAAGCAGTAAAACTGATGCAAAAAACAGCTGATGGACAAATTAAGATTAAAGCATCAGCCGGAATAAAGCTGTTATCTCATTGTCAGAACATGATTTCTGCCGGAGCTTCAAGAATAGGGTGTTCTGCATCTGTAATTATTATGCACGAATCGCTCAAGAAAAACTGACTGAATATAGTTGTAAAATCTGTATTTTTTTGTATTTTATAGTATGACGACTGATGATAAGAAGAAAAGACCATTTATTGGTATGCATTTTAAATGTTGTCATGTATATGCACGAATTTATGTCAATAAACAGCAGACAGCGTTCAAAGGACATTGCCCAAAATGTGCAGCACCTGTTGAAATAAAAATTTCAAAAGACGGAAACAGTTCTCCGTTTTTTTCCTCGGGTTAGAAAATATTATGAGTTTATTAAAATCAAAGATAGTTGTAATTCCATTGGGCGAAGTTGACTTTATGATAGTAAATCGTCTTGCTGCCGAAATAGGTCCTGTTTTTAACCGCTCGGTAGATATTTTAAAAGGTATGAAAATGCCGGTAGAAGCTCATAACATTATCCGCAACCAATATTATGCAACTGTCCTGCTTCAAAAACTGGAACGTTCAAAAGCAAATATGCGTGAAATTATAATCGGTGTATGCGAAGAAGATCTTTATATCCCCGATGAACGAAATGTAATTGCATATTGTGATACAATAGCCGGAACATCGGTTGTTTCATTATACGAAATCAGACAGCAATTTTACGGACTTCCTGAAGATGATAAAAAGATATTTCCCCGTCTTTTAAAAGAATCTATCCATCAACTCGGACACCTTTTTGATTTGACTGACTGCCGTAATCCAAAATGTGTCAATTACTATTCGCAGACCATGAACGATATTGATAATAAAACTGAAAAATTCTGTGACATCTGCAAACGCCAACTCACCGGTGCTTTTTAAAAGTTAGTTTATCCAACAAGCATTCACATATCTTATGAACTAAGCCATAACCACAATCCTGCAATAGTTAATGAAACCAATGCAACCGGCATTCCGGTTTTGGCATGCTCAACCCAACTGAGATGAACTCCGAGCCTATCGGACTGCTGAACAACAATAATGTTAGCTATGGAACCGACAATGAAAAAATTCCCTGCTAAAGTAGAAGATAAAGCAAGAACCGAGCCTGCTAAGGGATGTTTCGCTAACGGAAGCAACAGCATCACTGTTGGGACATTGGAAACAATGTTTGACAAACCGGCACTGACGACAAAAAGCCATCCCGGCTTATACAAATCAATTCCACCATTTAGAACAAAATTTTGAAATTCTTGAAGCATGCCGGATTCATTTAAAGCAAAGTTAACAATAAACAACGAGATAAATAATACAAGAAGCTGCCAATTAACGTTTTTAAGAATATCTCGTGAACGCATACTGCGAGAGATTAAAAGAAAACCGGCTGCACTTAAAGCTGCTACATCTCGTGAGAAAAAACCGAAGATAAACACAGCTAACAAGCATAAGGTAATTATGCCGCCTTTGATGCTCTGACCCAAACTAAAAGGTTGTTCGTCTACAACTATTTTTTTTACCGGCATAAGCCAATGTTTTTTATATTGCCATGAAAGTATCAGCCATAAAGAAACAAGGCTCAACAATACCGGTACAAAACTATCAAACAAATATTTTGAAAAAGATAATTTAAGAGCCTCTCCGACAAGAATATTTTGAGGGTTCCCCACCAAGGTTGCCGCAGAACCGATATTGGATGCACAAGCGACACCCAAAAGAAAAGGAATTGGGTTAAATTGACGTTTACTACAAATTTCAATGACCAACGGAGTTAATGCAAGACATACAATATCATTTATCAGTAAAGCAGACAATATAGCAGTCGTCAACAAAATAACAGCCAAAAGTTTAGTCGGATTAAAGTCATAATTACCAATTTTTTTCACTATATATGAATAAGTACCGGCAAGCTGAAATTGAGCAGACAGTATCATGAGGCTGAACAACAGCAGTATTGTCCCAATATCAACAGCATCAAAAAAACTATTAACTTGAACTGTTCCGGTAGCTAATAAAACTATAGCTCCAAGAAGTGCCACACCTGTGCGGTCCAAATTTGTCCCCGGAATTTTCCCAAGTATCATTCCGAAATATACAGCAGCAAATACTCCTAATATTATCAAACTCATAGTAGTGTAAAAGTATTAGATCGACTTGCTATATGAAAGTAATTTTTACTAAGTTTACATTCTCAGTGACTTGAACAAGACTTCGCTGAATCTTTAAACTACAAACTTGATAGAATACCCCTTGAACTCGTTTCATCTATCAAAATAACAAAATTAATTCATCTGAGGTGGACACCCGAACCGTCTGACGAATCTTTACTTGACTTCACGACAAGTACACCTACCACAGCTAAAACTTAAAAAGGTATAAATACCTGCAAGCTATTGCATTATACAAGTATCTGTTTCAACATGAAACGGTAAAGAAATACTTTAAAAACAGCATCACATCACATTGTCAGACAACACAGTTAACAATCAATTATTACAGATTGCTCCAATAATATCGTTTCGGCATACAATATGCAATCCTAAATGTTGAAAGCTGTATCACATAAGGAGGTAATTTATGTTAGCTGTCTATTACACAATTTTTATTAGTTCATTATTAGCAGAAATTTTTGGGTTTGGCTTAGTGACCAGATATCATTCTCATCAAATGTATGATATGATTGCTGCGACAAACCATGAACTATTTTTTGTTATCATATATGTTATCTTTTTTATAGTGCTTCCAATTTGTTCTGCTATTGCTTTACACAAAGCAAGATATTATTTATTAGATAGAGATAAAACCGACCGGATAGTTGTACGTTAGAAAAACCGTTCATTCTTTATATTTTGAGTCATTGCAATTTCGCATAAGCGAATGTGGTTATCTCATGTTCTCTATAAGGGTTTTCATACCTCTTAATCCTCTCTAACATAGAGGGAAATAATAATTATAAAAACATTATTCTTCTGAACTCCTCTCCGTGCTTGCCACGGAGTCCAGTCCTTTCACATCGAAAAAATGGGTTCGTTTCGCATATAAAACATCTTTTATTGGCTGTTTTTTCGGGTAATTTTTCGCTGTAAGTTAAACAGTTGTATGTAATTACAGCGAAATGGCTTTGCCTTAAAAAATGGCTTAAAGCCATTTTCGTTAATATTTATTGTATTGTTTTTGTACATAGAATTTTTCCTTTCATAATTAAGTTATTCATAGGAAAGGATGTGATAAGCAAATAGTGAGGGATTGTATAAAATGTGTAAAGAACATCGTTATGAACAGTAAACACACCGCAAGGGGCTTGTTGATAAACCTCTAAATTCGGAACATACTTCGACTCCGCTAAGCATGATATATTATAAGTTGTTGTGTTTCAAGTCACCCTGAGCGGAGTCGAAGGGTCTTGAAACATATTTTGGACTTTTTCAACAAACCTCAAGCGGTGTGCCACCCGTCGAAATCATACTTTCTTTTTAAACTTACTATAAATCAGATATATTGATGAAATTAAAATAAAAACAAAGATTAAATCAAAAAGTGAATCTTCTCCATATGATTTATGAACTAAGGTTAATATTAAAAAAGTTAACCCGATTGACATACATGTCGCTATAATAATTTTTCTCCTTTAAAGATCAAAAAGTATTTGCTGAGCATTATTATAATATTCAATACCCTTATAAAAGTTAGTCAGGTAGGTCAAACCATTTCGTAGTTCTGACATTGATGGCGGAACTGCTAAAGAGTTCCGCCCTACAAAAATACTGACACTTAATCGGTAGTTCTCAATTCGCTTAGGCGAATCAGGAACGACCGAAACCGGGAATGATTTTGACACATGTCAATAAGGTTCAGGCATGCCTGAACCCTACAAATTCTGGATATCTAGATCGGAAGAGCACACGTCTGAACTCCAGTCACACTGATATATCTCGTATGCCGTCTTCTGCTTGAAAAAAAAAAAAAAAAATGAAAATAAAAAAAGACACCACAG
>CAJVYT010000094.1 GCA_913009765.1 uncultured candidate division Zixibacteria bacterium | reverse complement strand
AACATAGTTTGTGTTTGAAGTTGATATATCACAGTGCTTGTTTTTTTTTTTTTTCAAGCAGAAGACGGCATACGAGATATATCAGTGTGACTGGAGTTCAGACGTGTGCTCTTCCGATCTATGATCATAAATTTCTAAATATTGATATAAAACCATTTGATACAGAAGTGCCGACATTTGAAAAGATAGCAAGTGAACTGCTTAAGGATGTATCTCCACTTTTTGAAAAAGAATCGGCACAATTGGTTGTCTGTAATATTTGTGAGGATAACGAATGGGAAGCAACCGCTTATGTAAATGGTATTGTTGAGCGAAGTTATCATCTCGGTTTTTGTGCTGCCAGAAGAACATATTCACCTCATTTGTCCGAAACGGAAAATAAAAAACTGTTTGGCGTATCTGCCCGCAAATCAGGACATGGACATCATTATAATCTCCGTATGACCTTTCGTGGAGAACCGGACTCAAAGAGTAATCTACTTGTTGAAAACTCTAAAGTACAACCGTTATTGAATAAGTTTTATAGAAAGTATGACCATCGCAATCTTACAACTGATTTAGAAGAGTTGCAGGGAAAGCCTTTGACAACGGAATCTTTGGCAAAACATTTTTTCTCTGAACTGTGTAAAGAGCTTCCTCTTGACAGAATTTGTTTACATGAAAATGATTATTTCTTTATTGAATATACTAAAGATGACAGAATGTTTATGGGAGTGAAAACTAAATTTTATGCTGCACATAGATTACACTCGTCAAAATTAACTGAATCTGTTAATGAAGAAATTTATGGAAAATGCAATAATATTGCCGGTCATGGACATACATATACTGTCGAAATGCTTTTAGAAGGCGAATATAACAGTAATACCGGCACTGTTTTTGACTTAGCAATTGTGCTGACCCAACTTGAGCAATTGCTGCATTATTGGAATTATAAACATCTGAATTTAGAAACAGAAGATTTCAAAGATATTATTCCTACCGGTGAAAATATATGTTTAGTTCTTTGGGATAAACTAAAAGTTATGTATGGAGAAAATCTCAGTAGGCTTTCTTTATGGGAAACTGCCAACAACAAATTTACTATTCATAAAGATATTAAAGAAAGATAAGAATGAAAACAATATTGGTGACCGGTGCCAGCCGTGGAATTGGCAGAGCAATAGCTGAAAAATTTGCTTTGGGAAACAAGATTATTCTCACAGGGCGTAATAAGGCTAAACTTAAGGAAACAGCAGAATTTGTAAATAAAAACGGGGGAGAAGCTGTTGTTGTTGAAACTGATTTATCAAAACCTCAAAATGTTGTAACGCTTATCAAAAACTTAGATATCTCTCGGCTTGATATACTAATTAACAATGCCGGGATTGCAGTTGTTGCCCCCCTTGAAGAGTTGACACTCGAAAATTGGCAGCGAACATTTGATATTAATGTAACTGCTCCGTTTTTACTTATCCAAAAATTACATACAATAATGCCTAAAGGTTCGTCTATCGTGAATATCGCATCGGTAGCATCAAAAGACGGGTTTCCAAATTGGAGCAGTTACTGCATGAGTAAGTTTGCTTTAGATGGTTTTACAAAATCTGTTCGGGAAGAGCTTCGTGCAAAAGATATTCGGGTGATAAATATATATCCGGGGGCGGTGGCAACCGATATTTGGAATACAGTCTCCGGAGAGCAGGATTTGGATGCAATGATGAAACCCGAATCTGTCGCTAATTTGCTTTTTGCTGCCGTTGCTCAACCGAGCGGAACGGTTGTTGAAGATATTACAATGCGGAATTTACACGATTTTTAAGCGGATTGTCTGCTAAGTTAATTCCATCAATAATAAGTTTTTGTAAATTGGGAGTGTCGCTTACTTTTTTCTCCAAATAAGAGCGAATATCTGATTCTAAGTCTGACAGGGTCTTTTCTGAAATAACAATTTCAAGTATTTCAACAGCTAAAAGCCAATCGGACTTATGTTCACTTTTAAGCGACTGCCATACATCTTTTAGCACCAATATATCTTTTTTACCTTCTCTATAATCTCTAATGTTTTGATATAGTTTATGAAGTTCTTTGTCTTTATCTGTGTATGTCACTTTGTTTACACGAGTTTTAGAGATTGCTGTCGGTTGTTCATATGCATTTTTGTCGGCTGCTCCTGAAAAAATAGAGATGATTTTTGAACCAACTGCCATGTCATAGGTTCCCCATGATGGCTCAAATAAAATCTCATTGTTATATGTAACAGTGCAGTCTTTAAACGTGATAAGAATTAGTTTGCTGTTATACAGTTTTATTTGTGAGCAGAGACCTTTGACAACAATGCCTGATTCAAATTCAAGTGTAGTTTTATTACCAACTATTATCTTAAAATTATTCAAATCATCTTTGTCAAAATCTTCAAACGGTTTTGAGCTTCCTAAAAGATTGCCAATAGGAGAACTGAACCCATCTTTGTGATAGTCTATTGAATGACCATCAAGTTCTTTATTTTCAACAGCAAGATTAGTCTTACCTGTTGTTTTTAAAAATATCGGTTTGTTTGAATTATCTGTAATAACATTAGTACAGATTCCGGAGACCTGTATAGCGGAACTAAAGACAAGTGTCGAAGTGTTTTCTGATTCAATAGCTTGTCTGATTCCTTGCAGTCCTCCAACACGAAAAGCCATCTGGTCGGCAAATTGTTCTAATATATCAATTAAAGTTGTAAAATTATCGGTTACAAATAGATGCGGTTGTTTTGTGGTAATATCAAAAGCATAATTTTGTGCTGATAAATCATATTTTATTTTTTTTACATCATCAGATAAGCAAGTCGATGCTTCCCCGATAGAAGATAATATTCCGGCTCCATAAATTTTTGGAGCGTCCAATGTTCCTACAAGACCATACTCAACAGTCCACCAGTGTAAACGGGTCAGCCTTGCCATCTCAGACGGTTCGCCAAGATTCTCTTGTTTAGAGAGTACATCTTTTTCCAAAACAGATATTTCATCTTGAGATGCCCCCGGAGTTTCTTTTAAAATCGAAAGTTTGCGAATAGCTTCGTATAGCTCAAAATCTTTTTTGGATGACATCGCTTTGGCACCAATTTCACCAAAACGTCGTAAGTATTCGGCGTATTCGGGATCAGCAATAACCGGAGCATGACCGGCAGCCTCGTGAATGATGTCAGGACTGGGGGTATATTCAATATGATTTATCTGACGCATATCGGCTGCAATAACCAATACTCTATACTGCTGAAATTCCATAAATGCAGCAGGCGGAATAAATCCGTCAACCGAAACAGCACCCCATCCTATTTTTGATAAAATGTCATTCATCTCTTCAATAGAAGGGATACTCACTAATTTGAGACCTGTTTTTTCAAGACCTTCAAAATAAATTTCATGGGCATGTTCAATTAAAAAACGATAGTTCTGACGTAGCACATAACGCCAGACAGAATGATCAATAGGAGTATAGGCGGCATAGTTTTGATCGACAATAAATTGTCTGAGATGTTTCGGAAGTTTTTGTATTGCCGGATTTTTCTGTAACTTTATAAAAAAGTCTGATTCACCGGAAGTTTCCAAATATTTATTTGGTGAAGATTGATTGCCGTTCATGTATATACTCCAATGATTCTACGCTATATTAAACAAAATAAATCTATAATATCTAATATACTCATAAATTAACTGAAAAAGCAATCTTTTCTTTATAAGAAAATAGATTTGTACTGTTCTAATGATTTTGGGTTGGCAAGAGCATCTTTGTTACTAACTTCTTCACTATGCATAATTTTAGTAACGGCAAGTTCAACTTTTTTACCGCTGATTGTTCTTGGTATGTCAGTTACTTGAAAAATTTTATATGGAACATGGCGGGGAGAACGGTTTGTTTTTAAGGTATCTTTAATTTTTAGTTTTAACTCATCTGTTAATGAAATATTTTCAGAGAGAACCACAAATAAGATTATTTGCGTGTCATTACCTATCTTTTTACCTATAACAATTGAATCTTCAATCTCATCGAGTGCTTCAACAGGTCCGTAAATTTCTGCGGTACCTATTCGAACACCTCCCGAGTTTAAAGTCGCATCGGAGCGACCATGTATGACAGCTCCGCCTTGTTTGTTAATTTCGATATAGTCGCCGTGCTGCCAAAATGATTCTGACTTTTTAAAATATGCTTCTTTGTATTTTTGACCGTCTTCATCGTTCCAAAAATATATAGGACGTGAGGGAAAAGGTGCGGTACATACCAACTCACCAATTTGCCCGATGACTGGTTGATTATTTTCATCGTATGTTTCAACTTTCATGCCTAAACCTCGGCATTGTAATTCACCCGAATATACCGGAAGAGTTGGACAGCCAAGCATGAAACAGGAGATAATATCTGTGCCTCCTGATATAGAAGATAATTGTACATTTTGTATAATATTTTTATACACATATTCAAAATTTTGATGTGAGAGTGGGGCTCCTGTTGAAAGAATCGTTTGAAGAGATTTTAAACTATTTTTTTGAATTGGTTTGACACGTCTCGCTTCACATGCTGAAAGAAATTTAGGTGATGTGCCGAATATGTTTATCTTATGTCTTTCAATGGCATTAAAGAGTACGGATAAATTAGGGTAAGACGGGGAGCCGTCATATAAATAAATTGTTGCTCCGACTGCTAACGATGAAACCAGCCAGTTCCACATCATCCACCCGCAGGTAGTGAAATATGTTATAACATCTTTTTCTTTTAAATCTGTATGTAAAATTAATTCTTTGAGATGCTGCAGCAGGGTACCTCCGGCTCCATGTACGATACATTTGGGTTTGCCGGTTGTACCCGATGAATACATAATATACAGAGGATGATCAAAGGGAAGCTGCTCAAATATAATATCTGCAGCAGAGGTATCAATGAAATTATCCCATTGTATAATTTTTGAATGTGAAGATGCGGTTTTAGTTTCGATTGAGTCAATTGATATAATTTGTTCAATTTCAGGAATTGATTCGGCAATATGTTCAAGGAGTTTTTTTGATTCATGTTTTTTGCCGTTATAACTATATCCATTTACAGCAAAAAGAATTTTTGGGGCAATCTGCCCGAATCTGTCAAGGACACCTTGGTAGCCAAAATCAGGTGAGCATGATGACCACACAGCCCCAATTGATGCAGTCGCCAACATAGCAATTATTGTTTCGGGAGAGTTTGTAATAAAAGCTGCTACACGGTCATTTTTTTTGACACCTGCTTTTTTTAAGGCAGAGGCTACCGATGCGACTTTTTTATATAATGCATTATAAGTTATTGTTATAGGTTCTTTGTTTTCTGTTTGAAAAATTATTGCATTGTTCTCGTTTTTATGTCGCAAAAGATTTTCAGCAAAATTTAATTTTGAATTTTCAAACCAAACAGCAGAACGAATTGTATCACCTTGTAAAACCGATGAATACTTCTGTGATGATATAATCTTTGTGAATTCCCACAAAGATTCCCAAAAAAGAGAAGAATCTTCAATTGACCATGAATAGAGTTCTTGGTAATTAGAAAATGATAATCTATGATTTTCTGAGAGGAATTTTATAAATGCGTGGATGTTTGAGTTTTGAATACGTTTTTCTGAGGGTGTCCAGAGTAATTTTTGAGAATCTTGCGGCACTTTTAGTTCCCGTTAATTGTCTCAAGAGACATCAAGGCATGTATGGCAAAAGTAATATCATTTTGTTCCAATGCATTTCTTGCAGCAATTTCAATAATTCGTTTACTGTTTTTTTTATCTTTTTCTGATAGAGAAAGACCTGCTGAATACACAATATGGAAATCTGAGTTATTGACAATTGTTGTTATTTCTGAATCATTAAAGTTTGTTTTTGTATACGATGCGATGAATTTTAAAATTTCTTCTTTTGTTGGTAACGTTTTAATATTCCCTAATTGTCCTAAATTGTTTCCTGTCAAGATTTCTGAATGTTTGATATAATCAGGAAGGTTATCTATGCCTATTCCTTTTGTTGATATTGGTTTTTCGATTTCAAAAATAGCAGTATCAAACGCTTTTGAATAATAGTTGGCAGAGTTTCTGCCGACAAGACGAATGAGATTTGGTTCAATGACACCATCGTGCATTATTGATTCATCAAAATGAATTTTGACAACTTCACAAATAACCAAGTTGCCTGAACCATTATTTTCACCCAATGGAATAATTTGCTGAACAATGCACTCCATTTGAAATGGTGATTCTGCCACCCGTTTTGGCTGTACCATATCGGAATCAATCGGTGTCAAACCGCTTTTGATAAATTCGTCGGTATGAGAGTCGTATTCAGTTGATGCCAAACTGACCTGCTGCACAATGTCATACGAGACAGCCTGTACAACACATTCTTTTATCTTTTGTAAATTATTCAGAGTGTCTTTAGTGCTGCCGTCACGTCCTCTGCGAGCAGGGGAAAAGACAACAATCGGAGGATTAGCACCAAAAGCATTATAAAATGAAAAAGGTGAAAGATTATTGATCCCATCTTCAGATATTGTAGAGACCAAAGCTATCGGGCGGGGAGTGATGCCTCCCAAAAGAAGTTTATGCACTTCCTGCAAAGATGCTTCTTTAGGATTAACTGATATAAAAGTTTTTTTCCCTTTGTCTGTCATAAAGAGATTTACGCCTTTTTCTTCTTGGCTAAAATAGAATTGCTTTCAGTTGATTTAACTATTTTGTTTGAGAGTTTTCCTAAGCCGTCGATAGTCATTTCAATGGTATCACCATTTTGAAGCCAAACAGGGTTGTGTTTTTCACCTTTTGCTTTTGCTTCTAATGTCCAAGTACCGTTTAACTCCAGATAACAACCGGTTCCGACAGTACCTGACCCGATAACGTCTCCGGGGTAAATTTCTGTACCGTAAGATGCCCGTTCTAAGATTTCGGCAAAGGTCCAGTTCATATCTTTCATATTACCCTCTGAAATCTGTTTGCCGTTGTGGAATGCTTTCATAGTTAAATCATACTTGTTCCCAAATTCAGTTTCAATTTTGTACTTATCTAATTCGTCAGGTGTCACCATCCGGGGACCAATGACAGTAGCAAAATCTTTTCCTTTGGCAGGTCCTAAATTGAGTTTCATTTCTTCCATTTGCAAAACCCGAGCAGAGAGATCGTTCATGATAGTATAACCTGCGATATATTGGTCGGCATTTTTTGAAGAGATATTTTTGCCACGTTTTCCGACAACAATAGCAGCCTCAAGTTCAAAATCAAGTTTTTGTAAATGGTCATCTTCGATTAAGATATCGCCTTCACCATAAATAGCATTATGGTTAGTGAAATAAAATATTGGGTACATATCAAATTCGGGAATCATGTCAACACCACGGTTTCTTCGGGCGGTAGCAACATGCTGACGGAAAGCATACGCATCTCTGCAAGAGGGAGGGTTAGGAATAGGGGCAAGCATTCTTATTTTGTCAGCAGTTATAGCAGTTTTGTCAGATTTTATGGCATCTTCAATTTTACGGGCAGCATCCATGCCGGACTCTTCATGCCACAGTAATTCAAGCATAGATGAAGGGATTTGCTGACCGATAGCTTTACCATTTTCTGCTAAGTCATATATTTTGTCGTTGATGTATAAGCCGACTCGTACTTTTTGGTCTTTTATAAATGAAACAAATTTCATATATTTAAATCCTTTTTAACATTTAACTGTTTTTTTGTGTTTCTCACAAAGAGTTTTATATACTTTCTCAATTATTTCTAAGGCAAAATCTGTTTCTTCAATAGTGCCGGAATTAATACGTACTCCAGTAGGGATTCCAAATGTATTTACATGACGTAAAATCAATCCTCTATTCATGCATTTATCTGTTAACTCTTTGGCAAACTGCTCGGTCGGCATGAGTGATAAAATAAAATTTGCTGATGTCGGAACTTGTGAAATTCCAATTTTTTCTAATCCATCTTTAAGTATGGCAAGAGAGGTTTTATTAAGTTCTTTTGTCTTCAAAAGGAACTCATCATCATCTAAAGCGGCGATTGCTCCCTGCTGTGCTAAGAGGTTTGGCTCAAAAGGAAGTTTTACTTTATAAAGAGATTCGATAACTTCATCAGGACCAACCGCAAAACCTACCCGAAGTCCTCCTAAACCATAAGCTTTTGAGAGGGTACGGGTCACGACCATATTGTCGTAGTCATACCTGACACCATTAGGATAATTTGGGTTATCATCAGCGTAAGTTGTGTATGCTTCATCTAAAACAACCATAATATGATTGGGAACTTTAGCCATGAATTCTTCAAATTCATCCCGTTCAAACATAGTACCGGTTGGGTTGTTTGGATTGGCAAGATATATCATGACTGTTTTATCGGTAATGGCACTACAGATAGCGTCAAGGTCGAAAGAATAATCTTTAAGAGGTACCATAACAAGTTTACGACCGTATTTACGAATAGAAACATAGATGCCGATAAATGTTCCTTCCGATGTCAATATCTCATCAGATTCAGTTGTAAAAGCGTTAACGATGTATGCAAGCAGTGAATCTGTTCCATGACCGCAAATCACATGGTTTGGAAGAACATTATATTTGTTGGCAATAGCCATAACCAAATCATGCGATAAAGGATCGGTGTAACGGTTCAAACCACTCAAAGCTTTTTGGATAGCTTCAACAGCTTTTGGTGATGGACCGAGAGGATTTTCATTTGATGCGAGCTTTACAATTTTAGTTATGTTTTGTTCACGAGCAAGTTCTGAAATCGGTTTACCCGCTTTATACGGTTTTAAGTTTTTTACAAACTGAGGTATTTTAATCATGTTGTTTCATGCACTTTCTTATTCTAACCAAGATTGTGCGTAGTCCTTATCAATAGTATCTTTCACATTTGTTGTCGGAGTAAGCGGGGCATAGGTGTCAATCATTACTGCCCATTCGTTTGTCTCTTTTGCTCCAACAGAGTCTTCAGTTCTTCCCGGTTGAGGTCCATGAGGCAGACCGCCCGGATGAAGAGTAAATGACCCTTCCTGAATCCCTTTACGAGACATAAAGTCACCCTCAACATAATAGAGAACTTCATCAGAATCAATATTAGAATGAAAATAAGGTGCCGGAATTGCAGAATCATGAAAATCATATAATCTTGGGACAAAATTACAAATTATAAACCCGCCGGTTACAAAAGCGAGATGAACCGGAGGGGGAAGATGAATTCGCCCTACTTTGGGGTGGTAGTCTTTGATGTTAAAAGCATATGGATATAAAAAGCCGTCCCACCCGACAACACCAAAAGGATGATTGGGGACGATATGTTCAAAATATCTTTCTTTTGCTTTGACAATAATTCTGAATTCTCCAATATCAGTGATTGGTTCGGTGAATTCAGGAGGACGGAAATCACGCTCACAATAGGGAGCATGTTCTTCCATTTGTCCGTATGCATTCTTATAATGATTTGGCAATTCATAAGCAGTGTCAGACTCGACTATAAGAATTTTATTATTTTCATAATTATCAAATTTCATCTGATAGGTTGTTGCACGTGGAATAACTAATTGGTCACCTTCAGAGTATTTAATTGCTCCAAAATGGCTAAGAAGAACACCGCTTCCGTGATGAACAAAAATATATTCGGCTCCTAAAGCGTTGCGGTAGAAATCATCAGTATCTTTGGTAATATACGCAATGGAAATTTTACAACTTGGATTGACAAAATATTCGTCACGACTTTCAATAAAATTCCCGCCAGTTTTTTTATTTGCGGAAAAGCAATGATAATACAATACCGGTGCTTCTCCCCAGGAAGTTTCTTTATACATTGAAATCTCTTTGACAGATTTTACTGCAGTCGGTAAATGATGATGATAGACATTTGAATAAATACCGGAAAATCCCTTAGATGAAATAAGTTCTTCGCGGTACAGTGATTTACCATCAGGTTTAAAAAAAGTTGTATGTTTCACCCGCGGGATTTCACCCAATTTATGATAAAAAGGCATAATTATGTTCCTTTATCTTCTATTTCGTTTTAGTGTTTGTCAAAAAAGTCCAAATGGAGCAGTCAGGAACCCATTCCTGACTGTTTAATCGTCGGGAAAGGGTTCCCGACGACGCTTTGAAAGACTTTATCAACAAATCGTCTAACATGGCGGCATTAACTCTTCTGCTGTTTTGTCTAAGTTGCCTCGTAACTTCTGATCAAGTTCAATAGATTCAAACAGCGATTGGAAATTACCTTTTCCAAACCCTTGGGCTCCATCTATTCGCTGAATAAACTCAAAGAAAAAAGTCGGACGGTCGCCGATTGGTTTTGTAAATAACTGCAGAAGATACCCTTCGGCTTCTTTATCACAGAGAATATGTTCTCTTTGTAAGTCGTCAATGTTTTCTTTGATATTCAAATCATCCCGTTTGCGAAGCATGTCATAATAAGTTGAGGGAATTTCTAAAAACTCAACACCATTTTTTCGCAGGGCAGAAATAGTTTTAATAATATCATTTGATTCAATTGCAATATGCTGTACGCCGGAGCCATAATATTGTTCTATATATTCTTCTATCTGTGATTTTTTTAGACCTTCATAAGGCTCGTTGATTGGGTTTTTAATCTTAGAATCAGCAGAGCGAACAACTTTTGACAATAAAGCTGAGAATTTAGTACCAATATCACCTGCTTTGAAATCTACGAAAGTTTCAAAGTTCATAGTTTTGTTAAAATAACTTGCCCAAATATTCATTTCATTTTCACGAACATTTCCGACAATATGATCAACGCCAATTAAACCGGTCTCTTCACATTCGATATTTATTTTCTGGCGAGGTTCACAAAAACCGGGTTTGAAAATATGTTTATAGTTATCTTTGTTGATATAAACTAACTCGGTGTCATCATATAAACGAATCGCTGCCTCTTCAATATAGCCGTTATGGTCTTCAAGTTTATGTGGTCGTTCAACTAAAATAGCACCATTTTGGGTGGCATACGTAAATGCTTTTTCGACATTATCAACTTCAACCGACCAACGTTTGACACCATCACCATGACGGTTCACAAATTGGAAGACTTCATAACAGTCCGGCTGAACCGGTGAAGTAATGACAAATTTCAAATTATTTTTAGTCAAATAATATGAAATGCGGTCACGAATTCCTGTTTCAGGTCCGGCGTATCCGGTGATGTTCATGCCGAGTGCTTTTGCATACCAATATGCAACCATTTTGGCAGAGCCGACATAAAACTCAATATAATCATATCCTCTGATTCCTAAGATATCTGACATTTATAATCTCCTGTAAAAAAAGTTTCAAACTTCTTGTTTTCGTTTTTATCTTCGTATTTATACGTTGTTTAAGTCAATAATGTCTAAAATTATATAATATACGGATGCTTTTGGCAATAGAATTCTTGGCAAAAAAGATATAATAGCGTGATAAAGTCCATGAAATTAGATAATTATCCCAAATGCGAGACAGGTTATTCATGAATTATAATGTTTTACTTACTTTCAACAGGATGACAGCTTTCGATTTTTTGTCCTCCGGTTTGATTGATATGGATTTTTGGACTTAGATAAGGAATACCCAAAGATAAACCTCGTAAAATAATTAAGAGTGCGATAACCACACCGCCGATAGGGATTAGTTTTGTAAATGTCTTTTTTACTTTGCCGGTAATAAGTCCGGTTGCAAATGAGAGTACCAATAAAATTGGAAGTGTCCCCATTCCAAATAATGCCATATACAAAGAACCTGTAATCATAGAACCTGTCGAGGCTGCACCTGCCAAAGCAATGTATACAAAACCGCAGGGGAGAAACCCGTTTAAAATTCCAATTAAAAACAGAGAAGTAATAGATGAGTTTTTAAATAATATGCCCCAGTATTGTTTTACTTTTGTCGAAACTTTTGTAAAAATTTGAAAGGGAAATAATTTATTGAAAAAACCGGTTGGAACTAATACCATAATTAAAATCAAAACACCCATAGAAATTGAAAGAGCATTTTGATAGCCCGCTAAAGAAAATTGTTCACCGATAGAACCGATAACAAATCCCAGATCGGAAGAGCGTCGTGTAGGGAAAGAGTGTAGATCTCGGTGGTCGCCGTATCATTAAAAAAA